>JALYGI010000253.1 GCA_030777185.1 Pseudomonadota bacterium | reverse complement strand
AGGGGCCGTCCTTCGGCACCGCGCCTTCGGGCAGGTGGATGTGGATGTCCTTGCGGGCGAAGAGGCTCGGCTTCACGCCGTAGCTCGGGCTCCGCGCCTTGACGAACGAGAAGGCGGCCTGGACCGACTCCTGCATCACCTCGCCGAGTTTGCCGGTGGTCTTCGCCAATCCCTTGCCGGGCACCGTGACCGCCTCGATGGTCAGCAGCTCGCCGCCCACCTCGGTCCAGGCAAGGCCCGTAACGGCGCCGATCTGGTCCTCTTCCTCCCCGATGCCGTGGCGGAATTTCCGGACGCCGCAAAAGTCGGCCACGTTCTCGGCCGTAAGCTCGATCCGTTCGGCCTTTCCTTCCAGGATCTGCCGCAGCGCCTTGCGCGCGACCTTGGCAATCTCGCGCTCGAGCGTTCGGACCCCGGCCTCACGAGTATAATGACGGATCAGCGCGCGAAGCCCGTCCTCCGTCACGCTGAGCTCGCCTTCCTTGAGGCCATGGGCCTCGATCTGCTTGGGGATCAGGTGGCGCTTGGCGATCTCGACCTTCTCGTCCTCGGTATAGCCTTCCAGCCGGATGATCTCCATACGGTCCAGCAGCGGCTGCGGCATGTTCATCGTGTTCGCCGTGGTGACGAACATCACGTCCGACAGATCGTAGTCGACCTCCAGATAATGATCCTGGAACTTGGAATTCTGCTCGGGATCGAGCACTTCGAGCAGGGCCGAAGCGGGATCGCCGCGGAAATCCTGGCCAAGCTTGTCAATCTCGTCGAGCAGGAAGAGCGGGTTCGACGTGCCGGCCTTTTTGAGGTTCGAGATGATCTTTCCGGGGAGGCTGCCGATATAGGTGCGACGGTGGCCGCGTATCTCGGCCTCGTCCCGCACGCCGCCCAGCGATTGGCGCACGAATTCGCGGCCCGTCGCCTTCGCGATCGAGCGGCCGAGCGAGGTCTTACCGACGCCCGGAGGACCGACGAGGCACAGGATCGGTCCCTTCAGCTTGTTGGTGCGCGCCTGGACGGCGAGATACTCGACGATCCGGTCCTTGACCTTTTCAAGGCCATAATGATCCTCGTCGAGGATCCGTTCGGCTTCGACGATCTCATGCTTCAGCTTGGAGCGCTTGCCCCAGGGAAGGCCCAGAAGAACATCGAGATAATTGCGGGACACCGTCGCTTCCGCGGACATGGGCGCCATCGCCTTGAGCTTCTTCAACTCCTGCGTGGCCTTGGTGCGCGCTTCCTTCGAAAGCCGGGTCTTGGCGATTTTGCGGGAAAGCTCGGCAAGCTCGTCCCCCTCGCCTTCCTCGCCCTCGTTGCCGAGCTCGCGCTGGATCGCCTTCAGCTGCTCGTTCAGATAATATTCGCGCTGCGTCTTCTCCATCTGCCGCTTCACCCGGCTTCGGATCTTCTTCTCGACCTGCAGCACGCCGAGTTCGCCCTCCATGAAGGCGAATGACATTTCCAGGCGGCGGATCGGGTTGAGCTCCGCCAGCAGCGCCTGCTTGTCCGACACCTTGATGTTGATATTGGCTGCAATCGCGTCGGCAAGGCGCGAGGCTTCCTCGATCTGGCCGAGCTGCACCGCCGTCTCGGCTGGAAGCTTCTTGTTGAGCTTCGCATAGTTTTCGAACTGCTCGACGACTGAGCGCATGAGCGCGGAAACTTCCGGCCCTTCCGGCTCCTCCGCCTCGATGGAGTCGACTTCGGCAACCAGGTGCTTGCCCTCGGACCGAAGCTCCTTCAGCGCCGCACGACGCTGCCCTTCGACGAGCACGCGCACCGTTCCGTCGGGCAGCTTCAGGAGCTGCAGCACGGTCGCCACCACGCCCGTATCGTAGAGCGCATCGCGGTCAGGATCGTCCTCGGCTGGATCGAGCTGCGAGACGAGGAAGATGGACTTATCCGCCGCCATCGCGCTTTCGAGCGCGGCCACCGATTTATCGCGCCCGACAAACAGGGGCACGATCATCTGCGGGAAAACGACGATGTCGCGAAGGGGAAGAACGGGGAAAGCTTCGGTCATTTGAACTCCAGACAGGCCGGAACGGCTTTGCATCTTATATGGGGAGGCGGGTCAACGCATCAATCGCGCCATCTGCTAGCCTCGTCGAATGCGCGATTGAACCCGAATTGCCATAATGATACCTTAAGCCTTCTAGAATGAAGGGGTTGGGGATGCTTTTCCGGCTTGTAGCATGCGCTTCTTTACTTGCGCTTACCTTCCACGTGCCTGCGACCGCACAGGCGCAGCAATCCTCCGCGAAAAGCGATGGAAAGGGCTGCAAGCTTTCGGAACCGAAGAAGCGTGGCTCCTCCATGCTCGGCGGCATGTTGGGCGGCCTTGCGAGTCGGGCGCTCGGGAGGAACTACGTGACGAGCTTCATCCCGACCAACAGCTTTGCAACCATGCTGACCGATGCAATCGCCTGCAAGCTCGACGCGCAGGAGCAGAAGCAGGCGGCGGACGCGACCACCGAAGCGGTCCGGGGCGGGGTGGGCACCACCTCGAGCTGGACCAGCGCGACTCGGCCTGGAGTCACTGGCTCGTCCACCGTCAAGGCACAGACCATGGCGGCGAACGGCGCCTCGTGCATGGACGTCACCGACGTTGTGATCGTCAATGGCGAGGAAACCACCGTCTCGAAGCGCATGTGTCGCCAGCCCGGCGCCAGCGGCTACGTCGTCGCAGTCTAGGCGGCGGCAATGTGGAAGCTTGCGGCCTCGATCGCCCTTCTGCTCGGTACAACCGCTGAGGCCGCCGTCGATCCGAACAACCCCAGCTGCCCAAAGGAGCTGGACCTCGGCCCGAACGCACCGATGACGTTCACCGTCGCGGCGCGTGACGGGAAGAAGGTTCTCCTCGCCGAAGGCTTGATCGACGACGCGCTGGTGCCGCGGCTTCAGGAAGCGCTCAAGAAGAATGAGCCGATCGACGAGATTTGGATGCGCTCTGCGGGCGGCAATGCCCGTGTCGGGAACGAGGCCGGCAAGATCATCCGCCAGATCATGGTCCCGACTCGCATCCCGAGTGGCTGGGGCTGCTTCTCGGCGTGCAACTTCCTCTTCATGGGCGGCGCCGCGCGCTTCGTAGACCCGGGTGGGCAGTTCATCGTCCACATGTTCACCCATACCGGCGATCGCCAGGTGATCGCCGCAGAGGTGATGCGCGGCACGGACAGCACCGTCGGCCTGATCGGAGAAATCGAGCAGGGCTCGGCGCTGCTCGCGAGCGAAGACAATGACTTCCTCATCCGCATGGGCGTGTCGCGCAAGTTGCTGACGGAGGTCATGTACCGCCAGAAGGCGGTTGCCGAGCAAGTCGGCGGCGACAGGTCGACGCGACGCTGCCTGACCCAGGAAGAAGTCCGCAAATATAACGTCATGAACGGCAGCTAGAGCTTAAGCGTGGTTCGCGCTCGCAGAGCGGGGGGAGGTTCCCGCCTCAAACCTGCCCCTGCACCAGCAGAAGCATGCCGGCCGTCGCGTTCTGAAGGCCGTGGATGGTTGTCACAACCGCTACCGTGGGAAGCAGGCCTCGCTCGCGCCAGGTGAGGATCGCGACCGAGAAAAGCAGAAAGGGCCACCAGACCACCAGTCCCCAAATCGGCGCCGCAAGGCTGTGCCCGATCGCCCAGAGGAGCGCGCAAAGGAGCACTGCCGGCCCGGCGCCCAGCAGCCGCGTGAACCCAAGCACCATCGGCAGGAGGATCAAGGTCTCGAGCAGCGGGCCAACGACGATCAGCAGCAGCAGCGAGGATGAGCCCTCAACGGGAATGTCCGGAATTTCGGCGGTCGGGGAGGCGACAAGGCCGGCGAGCGCTGAAAGGGCCAGGCTCGGCAGCAGGGCCAAGAGCCAGCCCTTCAGAATATAGGAAAGCGGCGGCTCGTCCTGCCGAAACAGGAAGTCCGGCAGGAAGCGAAGATAATGGGGCCGCTCGGCAAGACTTCCGGGAACATTCACGAGTCAGGCGCGCGGCTCAAGCCGCGCTTTCGCCCTTCTTTTCGGCATAGACGCGAACCGGCTCCTTGCGGCCCTCGACTACGTCCTTGTCGATCATCACCTCGTCGACGCCGTCCATCGTGGGCAGGTCGAACATGGTATCCAACAGGATATTTTCCATGATCGAACGGAGGCCGCGGGCGCCGGTTTTGCGCTCGATGCCCTTTCTCGCGATCGCAACCAGCGCATCCTCGGTGAAGGAGAGCTTCACATCCTCCATGTCGAAGAGCTTGGCATATTGCTTCACCAGCGCGTTCTTCGGCTCCTTGAGGATCTTCACGAGCGCCTCGCTGTCCAGGTCCTCAAGCGTCGCGATCACCGGCAGGCGGCCGACGAATTCAGGAATAAGGCCGAATTTGAGAAGATCCTCAGGCTCGCCCTGGCGCAGCACCTCGCCGGTGCGGCGCTCTTCGGGAGCGGCGACATAGGCGCCGAAGCCGATCGATTTGCCCTGAAGGCGATCGGCGATGATCTTTTCGAGGCCGGCAAAGGCGCCGCCGCAGATGAACAGGATGTTGGTCGTGTCCACCTGCAGGAATTCCTGCTGCGGATGCTTGCGCCCGCCCTGCGGCGGCACGGAAGCGGTGGTGCCTTCCATCAGCTTCAGCAGCGCCTGCTGGACGCCCTCGCCAGACACGTCACGGGTGATCGAGGGATTGTCCGACTTGCGACTGATCTTGTCGATCTCGTCGATGTACACGATGCCGCGCTGCGCGCGCTCGACGTTATAATCAGAAGCTTGGAGGAGCTTGAGGATGATGTTCTCGACATCCTCGCCGACATAGCCGGCTTCGGTGAGCGTGGTCGCGTCAGCCATGGTGAAGGGCACGTCGAGAATGCGCGCCAAAGTCTGGGCGAGCAGGGTCTTGCCGCAACCCGTCGGACCGACGAGCAGGATGTTCGACTTGGCAAGCTCGACATCGGCGCCCTTTGCGCCGTGATTGAGCCGCTTGTAATGATTATGCACCGCCACCGAGAGCACGCGCTTGGCATGGCTCTGGCCGATCACATAATCGTCCAGCACCTTGCAGATCTCGCCCGGAGTCGGAACTCCGTCCCGCGTCTTGACGAGGGCCGACTTGGTTTCCTCACGGATGATGTCGTTGCACAGTTCGACGCATTCATCGCAGATGAACACGGTCGGGCCGGCGATGAGCTTGCGCACCTCATGCTGCGACTTGCCGCAGAAGGAGCAGTAGAGTGTGCTCTTGGAATCGCCGCCGCTCAGTTTCGTCATTTAGTCGTCCCTCGGGTCCACGACCCGTCCCTTGCCACCCTCGTGATGAGGGCATCCTGAACGTACTTTTGCACGATCACAATGGCGTAAACGTTAAGCTGCGTTTTTTGCCGCATCCTCGTCAGCCGCCGCAGGGCGCTTTTCGAACACCTCGTCGACCAGGCCGAAATCCTTGGCTTCGGAGGCCGAAAAGAACTTGTCGCGCTCCACTGCTTTCTCGATCGTCTCGATCGTCTGGCCGCTATATTGCGCCATCAGCTCGTTCATCCGGTGACGGATCCGGAGGATCTCCTTTGCCTGAATTTCAATGTCGGAGGCCATGCCCTGCGCGCCGCCGGAGGGCTGGTGGATCATGATTCGCGCATTGGTAAGCGCGACCCTCATGCCCGGCTCACCGGCATTGAGGAGGAAGGCGCCCATCGAGGCGGCCTGGCCGATGCAGACCGTGCCGACCCGCGGCCGGATATACTGCATGGTATCGTGAATCGCCATTCCCGCCGTGACGACACCGCCCGGCGAGTTGATGTACATGAAGATGTCCTTCTTGGGATTTTCCGATTCAAGGTAGAGAAGCTGCGCCGTGATGAGCGTCGCCATATGGTCCTCGACCGGCCCGGTCACGAACACGATCCGCTCCCGCAGCAGCCGCGAATAGATATCGAAGCTACGCTCGCCGCGATTCGACTGCTCGATGACGATGGGAACGAGGGCGGAAGCGATGTCTGCGTGATTCATGATGTGCTGGGGGTCCTGCTGGCTTGTTCTAGGATGCCAACATCGGAGCAAAAGGACCGCCGTTCAAGCCCCGTCCCAAGCCTTGCGCCGCCGCTGCTGCTAATCGGGCGGCGAACGTCCGCCCCGGTTCAGCGGGAAAGGCACCG
>JALYGI010000252.1 GCA_030777185.1 Pseudomonadota bacterium | reverse complement strand
GCTCTACATCCCGCCGCTGGTGAACAAATATTACCTACTCGACCTGCAGCCGAAATCGAGCCTCATTCGCTGGCTGGTCGAGCAGGGCCATACGGTGTTTGTGGTCTCCTGGGTCAATCCCGGCCCGGAGCTCGCCGACATGGACATGGCCGATTACATCAGGCTCGGGCCGATTGCTGCGCTCGATGCGATCAGCCAAGCCACCGGCGAGCGGACAGTCGACATGTTCGGCTTCTGCATGGGCGGGACGCTGGTGGCGATGGCGCTGGCTTATCTCGCCGGCAAGGGCGAGGGAGACCGAGTCGCTTCGGCTACCACGATCGGCACTTTGTTCGATTTCGCGACACTCGGCCAATGGTCGACCTTCACCGAGCCGGAGCAGTTGCGGGCGATGGAGCGGCACCTCCTCCACAAGGGCTTCATGGCCGCGCAGGACCTGCAGGCGCTGTTCAGCGCGGTTCGCGCCAACGACCTCATCTGGTCCTCGGTCGTGAACCACTACCTGCTGGACCGCGAGGCGCCCCCGTCCGACATCCTCTACTGGTTCGCGGACGGCTCCCACCTGCCCCGCGCTTTCCTTCTCACTTATGCCCAGCAGATGCTCCGCGACAATCTGCTGAAGGAGCCGGGCGGGATGAGCATCGATGGCGTGCCGCTCGATCTCGGCGCCATCCAGACGCCTCTCCTCGCCATCTCGCTGAAGGACGACCACGTCTCCGCCTGGGCCGCGACTTATGACAGCGCGAGGCTGTTCGGCGGGCCCGTAAGCTTCCTCCTCGGCGGCTCCGGCCATAATGCCGGCGTCATCAACCCGCCGTCCGCCAACAAGCATGGCTATTGGACGAACGACGAGATGCCGGAGACGGCCGAAGAATGGATGGCGAGCGCCGTCCGCAACGAGGGCAGCTGGTGGCCGCACTGGCAGGCGCGGCTATCGGAGAACGGCGAGGCGGAAAAGGTTCCGGCCCGCCACCCCGGCGACGGCGAGCTCGCCGTAATCGAGCCCGCGCCCGGCTCCTATGTCCGCAAACGCGATTAGAGCCGGTGGGTGGGAGGCGCGATGCGCTTCCCTCGAACGCGGATCAGGCCGCGAGCTGCTCCGAGCAGACTGCCACCAGCGCGCCGGGTGCATAAGGCTTGGTGAAGAAGAGCGCGCCTTCCGGATAATCCTCTCGGCTCGGCCGCTGCGCGCCTGACACCAGAACGATGCTGATGCTGGGCCACAGTTCCGAGACGCAGCGGGCAAGCTCAAGCCCGTCGCCGCCGTCGGCAAGGCTGATGTCCGTGACCATCACCGACGGCTTGAAGCCTGCCTCCAGCGCGGCCATGGCCTCTTCGCAGGTCCGAGCCCGAACGACGCCGAAGCCGGCGTCGACAAGCAGATCGACAGTGGATTCCAGGACGAGCGGCTCGTCCTCCACGACAAGCACCTGACGCTGAACCTCTGACATTACGCAACACTCCCCTGTTCAAGGCTGAATCCGGCAGAAGGACTTAGGTTCCGGCCCCTCCTGGAGCGTCTCGTTTCGGGTCGACGGCTGATCGGTTGAGGTGGAAGCGCTATGCGCTTCCGCGAAGGATGCACCAGGCCCTTTTGATTTGGCCTTAGCGGCGGTTTCCTTCCATGGCTGCGGCGTTGCCGCCAAAGGCTTCGATGTCGGCGGCCTCGTCCGCGGCGGCTTCGTTGGCGAGCGCCGCGTCCTCCGCAAGCTCGGCCGGATCGGCGGGCGCATCCGCGCCGGCGTTGGCGCCTGCATTGCCAGCCATTTCGGCCTCGCCGCCGCTGCAGGCCGCCGTTGCGATCAGCAGCAAAGGGACAAACGCCCGACCAAATTGCATTATCGACATCACCGGCTCTGCCCTCATGGATGTGGGGCATATCCTTGCACAGCGGCGAAAGCCTTCCAAGCCGGAGCGGAATGGTTTGCAGCGGCTGATCGCAGAAGCCTCACTGCCCGTCCGCCGTGGCAGGCGGTACGGCCAAAGCCTCGCGCCAGGCGCCGGCAATCGCGGCTTCGGCGTTTGGGATGCGCCGGTTGTGCGACACGAAGATCAGCGGCTCCGCTTGCCCCCAGGCGGCGCTGAAGGCGGCGTTGACATGCGCAAGGCGGACGCGGGCCAGATAGCCGTCGGTCGCTGAAGGATCGCCAGGCGCGGTGAAGACGATCCGGCGGTTGACGTGGTCGACGATCGAGTCGGCAAGTGCCGGGCTGGCCCGTGGGGCGGTGTCGCGGACCAAGCTGCGGCGGGTTGCAGCAAGCTGCTCGTCCAGCTCCGCCTGCGAAAAGCCGCGTTCCAGGGCGCGGCGCAGCTCGATCGCGCCTGCCTGCAGCGCCCTCCGCCAACCGCGATCCCTCGCCTCCAGCTCGATCCGGGCGAGCCGAACGGTGGCGAAATGATCGAAGATCGCCGCGTCCCCGCTGAGGAACGGAGCGCTCGGCCCCGCGGCGACGCCCGCCAGGCGCCGGTTCAGCATTTGGCTCCCGAGATGTTCGAGGAAGTGCGCGTCGCGCCGTCCCCCTG
>JALYGI010000251.1 GCA_030777185.1 Pseudomonadota bacterium | reverse complement strand
CCCATCAGCAGCCCCACGACGACCATGCGCCAGCGCGGCCGCGGCGCCGGGAACAGCCAGGGAAAGGCGACGAGGAAGACCAGAAGGAAGCGGGCCGCGACGAAGGCAAAGGGGGGGAGATTCCAGTGGCTGACGACGATCTTGCTGACGACGTTGTTGACCCCCCAGGCGAGGCAGATCAAAACGAGGATCAAAAAATCGCGTGCTGGCAAAAGGTTGGCTTCTCGAAACCCGCGCTGATCACTTGTGCGGCTGGTGAAGCGGCGCGCGTTAGTTATGCTGCTGCGCAGCGTCAATGGTGACGCGAGATGCCAGGAAGGCTTCGGGTTCATGCATTTCACCCGCCGCGACATCGGCCGAATGATCGCCGCCGCAGCCGCCTCGGCCGCTTTGCCGCGGAGCGCGGAAGCAGCACTGGACGACCAGGCATATCTGTTCGCCTATTTCGAACATGCAAGGAAGAATGAGCCGGGCCTGCGGCTTGCCGTCAGCGATAACGGCCTGCGCTACACGGCGGTTCAAGGCGGCAGGCGGTTCCTCATCCCTGAAGTGGGCGAATCGAAGCTGATGCGCGACCCGTTCCTCTTCCGCGGCCGCGGGGCCGGCGCGCCATGGCACCTCCTCTGGACGACAGCCTGGGAAGGCGTGACGATCGGCCACGCATATTCCTACGACCTTGTCCGCTGGTCCCCGCAGCAGGCGATCCCTGTGATGGCGGCGTTCCCCGGCACCCGCAATTGCTGGGCGCCCGAAGCCGTCTGGGATCGGCGGCGGCGGCAATGGGTGATCTTCTGGGCAAGCACCGTCACCGGCCGCTTTCCGGAGACCGCCGGCACGTCGGAGAGCGGCTACAATCACCGCATGTACGCAACCACCACCCGCGACTTCCGGACCTTCAAGCCGACGCGCCTCTTCTACGATCCCGGGTTCAGCGTCATCGATGCGACATTTTTCGAGGATGATCGCGGGCGCCTCCACATGATCGTCAAGGACGAGACGGTGAACCCGCCGAAGAAGCATCTCCGCATCGCACGGGCACGCACTCCGCTCGGGCCCTTTGACCCGCTCTCGCCACCGCTGCCAGGATCTTGGGTGGAGGGCCCCAGCGCGATCCGGGTGGGCCGGGACACGATCATTTTCTTCGACCGCTACCGCGACAAGCGCTACGGTGCCCTCCGCTCCCGCGACCTCCGCCGCTGGGAAGACATTTCTCACTTCATTCGCATGCCCGTCGGCGCGAGCCACGGCACCGTGATGAAGGCGCCGCGCGCACTGCTAGCCGCCATCATCGGCTGATGGTGCAATCGCCTGCGAACGGCAACGTCAGTGAAATTAGCCCGTGCACCGGTGGTATCGTTGTCCGGGTACTGACACTTGGCTCCGGCGCCATCGTGGTGGCGGTGGATTGTATACGTTGACAACCCGCGGCTCAAACCGCGGCGTATGCGGCAGCGACACAGTCGACTAGGCGAGGGCGGGCGACGGTTGCTGGGCGTGGATCCGTCGTCGATGCGCTGAAACCGCCGCCCGTCGTAGAAAGGGATCTCCGCCGCCGCGCCCGCGACGAACCACAAGCGGGCCAGCAGCATAGCTAAAACAAAGTAACCGGCACGCAGCACGGGCCTCCCAGCGCTGCCGCTCGTGATCGCCAAAACCCGCAAGTCTCGAGAACCGAGACGCCTGCAAGGCGCAAAGTCGGCTGCAACTCGAGTGCTACTTTCTGGAGCGCAACTGCACCGCCGCCGCGTCTAGGCCATTCCCACTTGCCTCGACCTTGAATGTTCCGGCGCCCGCGCCCCGAACCAGAGCCACGGCCAAACCGTTGTTCGCTGCGCGATCGGGCGACGAGAAGGGAGTGTGGTCGTCGAAAGAGGCGTTGTCGGTGGCGATCAGCTCGCCGGCTCCGGTCACCTTGAAGCGCAGGACATTCTTGGCGTTCGGCACGGTCACGCCCTTGGCGTCAACGACGCGGGCGCGGACATAGGTCATGTCGTCAAAGGTCGAGCCCACCGCCGGCTTGTCGGCCGTCAAGGTGATGGCGACCGGCGCCCCAGCGGTTCGCAGCGTGTCGGAGACGTTGGTCGCGCCTGCGTCGTTGCAGACAGCTCGAACTTCGCCTGGCACATACTGCACGCCCCAGCGGCGCGGCGAGGCGTCCTTGTTGATCGGCAGTACGCCCAGCGACTTCCCGTTCAGGAATGCCTCCACGTTCCGGCAGTTGCTGTAGACCTCGATGGTTTCGGTGTGGGGCGTCCGGTCGGCAGGGGTCCAGTCGTCGAACAGCGCAACGGGAGGGGCGGGAGTTGCCACCGCGATCATCGTCGGCAGGACAGTCTGGTTCGGCCCGCCGGCACCATCGGTAGCAGGCCCGGCGGCATTGATGTCGGCGTTCCGCACCACGTGGACAACCGGATTTTCGGACCACCAGCTCTCACGCTCCATGCCTTTGATGTGCTGCATTCCGGTGCGATCCAGCAGGCCCGTTGGACGCGAGATATTGGGCCAGCCGGCGCGGTCGGCCTCACCGAGATAGTCGATGCCAGTCCACAGGAACATGCCGGAATAAGGGGCGTAGTCGCGCACAGGAACCCAGTTGCTGCGGTTGTGGCCGTTTTCGGTGCCAACGATCGCCCGTTTCGGGTTCTGCTTGTTGGCCGCGATCAGTTCATTTTCGCGGTAGTTCTGCCCGACGACGTCGAGCATATCGGCAAAGCCGTTGTGGTAGTCTTTGGTCACGTTCGGCCGGAAGAGGCCCATCGTCACAGGCCGCGACGGATCGTGCGCACGGACGATATTCATGATGCTCTTGAGCGCCGCCTTGGCCTGCACCGGATATGCCGTATCATGGATTTCGTTGCCGGCGCTCCAGATAACAATGCTGGGGTGGTTCCGGTCGCGACGAACCATGTCAGCCGTGTCGCGCTTGTGCCAGTCGCTAAAGAAGAGGTGATAATCCTCGGGTGTCTTGGCGACATTCCACTGGTCGAAGAATTCGTCCATGACCAACAGGCCCATCTCATCCGTCAGATCAAGAAATTCCGGAGAAGGGACGTTGTGGGCGGTGCGGATGGCATTGACGCCCTGCGCCTTCAGCGCGCCGAGCCGCTGGCGCCAGACGTCCAGCGGCACCGCTGCACCGACGGCGCCGCCGTCGTGGTGAAGGGCCACGCCCTTTAGCTTGAAGTTCCGACCGTTGAGCCAGAAGCCGGTCGCCGGGTCGAACTTTGCCTCACGTACGCCAAAGCGCACCGTCTCGTTGTCGAGCACGGCTCCGTCTCTGCCGATTACGCGGATCTTCGCCGTGTAGAGCGCCGGATCGCTGATGTCCCAGCGGCGCGGGGACACCAGC
>JALYGI010000250.1 GCA_030777185.1 Pseudomonadota bacterium | reverse complement strand
ACCCTGACGGCTGCTCGGCAGCACGCATTTGGCCCCGCCAAATTGCTTCTTGGTCTACGCCGCGGCCTCGGCAGCGTCTTCGGCCAATAGGCCAGGAGAGGGAGCGAGCGTGGAGGGGAAGACGCTTGCGCGGCGGCGCCTTCAGCTCAGCAGCAGCGGCTGATACCGCCGCCGGCGCCGAAACGCCGCTCAGTCCGATTGCGATGGAATTCGGCGCGGCTCATCATCGGTTCGCCGGGATGTTCGGCGCGCCGGTGCGCGGCATAGGCTTCGTAATCGGGTACGCCGACCATCAGCCGGGCTGTTCTCGCGGCCTGGCCGAGTGCGTCAGGCCAGCGCATCGGCCACCTCCCGGGTGGTCGGCACGTCCGAGCGCCGCGCCGAAGCGATCGAACGGACGCCGTAGAAGACGATGGCCAGCACCACCGTGATGAAGAGCGCGCAAAGGGAGGCGTTCACATAATCGTTGAAGATCACCTGGCGCATCTGGGCCACGCTCTTGGCTGGTGCCAGGATTTCGCCGCGCGCCAGCGCGGCCGAATATTTCGAAGCGTGGGCGAGGAAGCCTATCTTGGGATCGGCGTGGAACATCTTCTGCCAGCCCGCGGTGAGCGTGCAGATCAGCAGCCAAGTCAGCGGCAGCAGGGTCACCCACGCATAACGTTCCCGCTTCATTCGGAAGAGCACGACCGTGCAGAGGGTGAAGGCGATCGCGGCGAGCATCTGGTTCGAGATACCGAACAAGGGCCAAAGCGTGTTGATGCCGCCAAGCGGGTCGGTGACGCCCTGGTAAAGGAACCAGCCCCAGCCACCGACCGCGAGCGCCGTCGCCGCCAAATTGCCCGTCCAGCTCCTGGTGTCTTTCAACGGCGCCACGAAGGTGCCGAGGAGGTCCTGGATCATGAACCGCGCCACGCGTGTGCCGGCGTCAACGGTGGTGAGGATGAACAAGGCCTCGAACAGGATGGCGAAATGGTACCAAAAGGCCATCATGCCGGGCCCGCCGATGACGTTGGAAAGGATATTGGCCATGCCGACAGCGAGGGTGGGCGCGCCGCCGGTGCGGGACAGGATCGTCGCTTCGCCAACCTGGGACGCGACCTGGTCCAGCATCACCGGCGTGACGGTGAAACCCCAGCCCGACACTGCCAGCGCTGCTTCGTTGGTCGTGGTGCCGATCAGGGCGGCGGGGCTGTTCAGTGCGAAGTAGACGGCAGGATCGAGCACGCTCGCCGCGACCAGCGCCATGATCGCGACGAAGCTTTCCATCAGCATCGCGCCGTAGCCGATCATCGGCAGGTGGGCCTCGCTCTCGATCATCTTGGGCGTCGTTCCGGAGGCAACGAGCGAGTGGAAACCCGACACCGCGCCGCAGGCGATGGTGATGAACAGGAAGGGGAAGAGATTGCCCGCGAAAACCGGCCCCGTCCCGTCGGTGAAGCGCGTGACCGCCGGCATCTGGAGCTCGGGCCGGACGATCAGGATCCCGATCGCGAGCCCGACAATCGTGCCGATCTTGAGGAAGGTGGAAAGATAGTCGCGCGGTGCGAGCAGCAGCCAGACTGGTATCACCGAGGCGACGAAGCCGTAGGCGATCAGCATCAAGGCCAGCTCTTCTCCCGAGAAGGTGAAAGCCGGCCCCCAGCTCGCGCTCGCGGCCACATCCTCGCCCAGGATGATGGCCAGCAGGAGCCCGATGAGGCCGATCAGCGATACCTCGCCGATCCGCCCGGGCCGGATGTAGCGGCCGTACAGCCCCATGAAGAGCGCGATCGGCATCGTCGCGAAGACGGTGAAGGTGCCCCAGGGGCTTTCGGCGAGCGCCTTCACCACGACCAGCGCAAGGACGGCGAGCAGGATGATCATGATCATCAGGATGCCGATCATGGCGATCACGCCCGGGATATTCCCCATCTCGGCGCGGATGATCTCGCCCAGCGAGCGCCCGTCCCGGCGCGTCGAGATGAACAGCATCAGGAAATCCTGGACCGCGCCCGCGAACACGACGCCCACCAGGATCCAAAGCGTGCCCGGCAGATAGCCCATTTGCGCCGCCAGCACGGGGCCAACCAGCGGGCCGGCTCCCGCGATGGCCGCGAAATGGTGGCCGAACAGAACGTTGCGGTGGGTGGGCACGTAATCGAGCCCGTCATTGTGCCGCACTGCCGGCGTTCGCCGCGAAGGATCGATCCCAAGCACCTTGCGGGCGATGAACGTCGCGTAGAAGCGATAGGCGGTGAGATAGACGCAGACCGCGGCCACCACCAGCCAGAGCGCGTTGATGGTCTCGCCCCGGTGGAGCGCCACCACGCCCAGCGCCGCTGCGCCGATCGCCGCCACCAGCGCCCAGGGTACCCACCCGAAAGGCCATCGGTTCGCCGCCGCTGTCGCCATGCTTCACTCTCCCTGCCTCGCGCTTCGTGGCGGCGCGGCTCGATCGCATTGCTACCGAGGCGAGCGGATGGCGAGCAAGTATAATCGAAGATGTGCTTGCCCCACTTATCCGCGGTGCATTTGGCTGAGTAGGCGAGTGCGGCGGTGCCTCTTGAACTGGGTCAACGCCTCGCGTCGGTACCTTTTAAGGCGAGTTCGTTCCATGAGAGAAACGAATCGAACTTCGGCTCGTCGGAAGCGTTGCAAGCCTCAGCGCCCGATTCATTCCCAAAGTCTGGAGTCCTCCCCATGCCGGTCAGCATCGACATACGCTGCGATTATTGTCGTGGGGACAATCTCAGCATTCCTCTCGAAGGCGGGGATGAAACCGCCGTCGATTGCGAGGATTGCGGCGCGGAGGTGGGCACGCTCGCGGACCTCAAGACAATGCTTTCGTTGAAGGTCCTCGGGCGCAAGAAGGTCGTGCCGCTGTTTCCGCAATGGGGCAGGCTCGGCATGGCTGCTGCCAGAGCGAGGAATTAGCGTCCAGACCTCACCGCTCAATAGGCTCTGGAAATCGCGAACTCGACCGCTTCGGTAAGCGCCGCCCTGGCCTTGCCGGCGCAGAAGTGGCCGAGGGCGTCGATCGCCCGCCCACCATAATGACGGGCACGGGCGATGGTATCGTCGATCGCTCCTGTTTCCCGAAGCAGCCGGGTTGCATGAGCAAGGTCGTCGCTCGACACGCGCCGCCCCTCGATCGCATCGCGCCAGAATGTGCGTTCCTCGGCGCTGCCGCGGGCAAAGGCGAGGATCACGGGCAGGGTCACCTTGCCGTCGCGGAAATCGTCGCCGACTCCCTTGCCCATGATTTCCGCATCGGAGCTGTAGTCGATCGCATCGTCGATCAGCTGGAAGGCGATGCCGAGATTGCGGCCAAAAGCATCGAGCGCCTGCTCCACCGACTCGTCCCGTTCCGCCACCACCGCGGCGATCCGACAGGCGGCCGCGAACAAGGCGGCGGTTTTGGCGCTGATGATGCCGAGATAATGATCTTCGCTCGTCTCTATGCGTCGCTGCGCGGTCAGCTGATCGACCTCTCCTTCGGCGATGATCGCCGATGCGCGTGAGAGGATGCGGAGCACCTTGAGGCTTCCGTCTTCGACCATCAACTCGAACGACCTCGAGAAGAGGAAGTCGCCGACGAGCACGCTGGCCGGATTGCCCCAGATGATGTTCGCGGTGCGCTTTCCCCGCCGCAATCCCGAACCGTCGACGACGTCGTCGTGGAGGAGGGTTGCGGTGTGGATGAACTCCACCGCCGCCGCGAGCTTGTGATGCCGGGTGCCGGGATAGTCGAGCAAGCGCGCGCAGGCGAGCGTCAGCATCGGCCGCATGCGCTTGCCGCCGCCCGCAATCAGGTGTCCGGCGAGTTCGGGGATCAGCGCCACCTCGCTCTGCATCCGCTCCAGGATCACGCTGTTGACCCGGTTGAGGTCCGCCGCAACGAGCTGGATCATCGGATCGAGCGAGGGCGCGCGCTTGGAATTCAGCTGATGGATGGTGGCCGTCACGATGCCGGCGATGTGCGCTTTGGTGGAGAGAAAGGCAAGACTAGCTCTCGGCTCCCCTGGTCGAGGATCAGCCGCAGAGCGGCAGCCTCAG
>JALYGI010000249.1 GCA_030777185.1 Pseudomonadota bacterium | reverse complement strand
CCGCCGCAAGGCTAAACTGCCGCTTAATCCTGCTGGTCGATACTCGTCCAAGAGCGCATCTTGAACTCGACCTTGATCACTTTCTCCGCTCTTCGCGCCGGCAGGCGTTTGACGGTCGGGATTGAAGAAGTCTTTGAGCATCGGCGGCCGCGCGGCTTGAAAATAGAATGCCCGACGATCGGAACGCCGATCAGCCCCGTCCGAAGCGGAACAGACGCGGCTTTTCCTCAACAAGGATGAACGCAGGCGCTGTGTTGTTCCAGCGGCCTGCGAGAGCGTTAACTCGCGTGAACGTAGACCCGCCGGTTCCCCACCAGGGTCAGGGGACTCGTTTGAAAGAAGATGAAGTCAAGCGGCACTTGGTAGCTCATCGAAATCTCTTTGTAGTTGCGGCCGTTCACCTGGAAGTCCCGCACCGTCGGCGCCGTGATGTAGGCTGGGTCGAGCCCGAACCGCGTATCCGTGATCCGAGCGATGATCTGCTGGTTGGTCGGCCGCGGATAAATGGTGGCCAAACGCGCGCCCTCGGCTACCGCGCTTTGCAAGCCGGCATTGGCGAAGAACAGCATCCCGAGCTGCGCCACCCCGACGATAAAGGCGCAAATCACCGGAGCGACGAACCCGAACTCCACCGCCCCCATCCCGCGGTCGCTGCGCAGAAGCCGCCGCATCATTGCACCCTCAACGAGGCTTGAGCGACGATTGGAACCCTGCCGTCGGGCAGAGCGCCGGGATAGACTATGCTGCTAAAGGACGGTTTGAAGGTCGAATTGATCGTGAGGGTGATATAGCGGGCTATCTCCTCATCTTCGTCGCAGGTGTCGTCGAACGCCTTTCTCGTGCCGTCGCACTCGAGCCAAGAGACCAGGGTCACCTGGCTTTGCGGAACGCCGGCAGCCGTTGCCGCCTCCGGAATAAGATAATTGTAGTCAGGGTCCCGAGTTCCAAGGTGAGCAAGTTCGAGCGTTCGGTTCGCTGCCTGCTGCAACGCGAGCCGCTCCGAGAAACCACGCGAGATGTCGCCTATTCCCACCACCAGCAGGGCGAACACGGGCGCCGCGGCGGCGAACTCAACGAGGCTCGTTCCCCTCGAGTCGCCGGCAAGAGCCCTTATGCAGCGTCGGATGCCCGTCACCATGATCTATTCCACCAATCGTACGAAGTCGGCCTGAAACGGCCGTGAGGCTCCGCCTGGCGGACAATTGTTCTG
Source organism: Pseudomonadota bacterium (assembly GCA_030777185.1). Classification (GTDB taxonomy): domain Bacteria; phylum Pseudomonadota; class Alphaproteobacteria; order Sphingomonadales; family Sphingomonadaceae; genus Allosphingosinicella. The sequence goes on along the minus strand of JALYGI010000249.1, from coordinate 1,207 downwards.
GATGTTCATGCTTCCAGTGAAGTTCAGCCGCCTTGCCACGACCTGGAAGCATTGCGTGTTCATGCCCGCAGACCCGTTCATTGCGAGGTTCGCCCTCGGCAGATAAAGCGCGCCTTCCAGAGCACCGCTGGCATGGCCGTTGATTCTCAGCGTGTTGAGCAGAGGCGCGCGACGGTCCTGGTAGAACAGCACGCCGGCATAGGTTCCGCTCGAGGGAGCCGTCATGTTCAACTGGGCGCCGGCGTTGATGTTGAGCGAAGCAATCGAGGCCGGGTTATTCGCGGCGGTGCTGCTGCTCAGCACGATCGTGCAGCCATTGCACGTAATCACCGCCTGCGAGGTGGCATCGAAAGTCCCTCCGTTCAGGAAATAAGTACCGGATTGAAGGGTGACGTTCCCTTTGAGGGTCATTCCCGAGTAGCAACCCGGCGCGATGGTTTCCGTTGCATTGGGCTCCACCGTGAGGGACGGACAAGGGCCTGGCGGAATGACCGGGTCCGCAAGGCTTGCGAACGGGTCCTGTTGTTCCGATGCGTAACTGTTGAACTGCGTTGCGCCGGTGAAGTTGGTGGATCGCGCCAGTCCCCCGACCGCTGTGATCGGATTGGACGTTATCTGCGAACTTCCGCGCGCGATGATGGCTTCTTCAGCACGCGAGTTGGTCGCCATTCCGCAGCCCAGATTCAAGGTCGCGTTGCCGCCGACGTCGATGCCGGCGACGTTCCCCTCCTCCAGCGAGACCATGCAGAAGGCGCCATCTCTCACGAGCGCTGCGGTTGCTGAAACCTGAAGCGTCGGCGATGAATCGGTGAAGAACTGCCAGAAAGGCAGTCTTTGCTGGGATGTCAGAACCACCCGTACGGCACGAATGTTTCCGGCATAAGGCCCACAGTCGGGGCGTTTTCCACCACGCGAGTGGCGGTGAGCGGCACCTGATTGTTAAGCTGCAGATCTCGGTCGACCGCTGCCGCTGCCGGCTTTTGCTGGGCGATGGCTCGCGCCCCGGCGAGCGCTCCCGAATCGGCGGCGCGCTGCAACTGGCGCTTCCAGAGACTGAGCTGGATGGTGTCGAGGGCGACTGCGCCTGCGCCGATCATCAGCGGCATGGCGGCGGCGCCGATAACGATCACGTTGCCGCGTTCGCTCTTGAGCAACTTCCTCAACCAGTTGAAACCGTGCATCTGCGAAGATCCCTCCACTGGCGAAG
>JALYGI010000248.1 GCA_030777185.1 Pseudomonadota bacterium | reverse complement strand
CTGCGGCTCAACGCCGGCAACGCCATCGAAGCAGGCGACGGCACCGTCAAGGACGCGAAGCGAACGCTCGACTTCAATGGTGAAGTCGACGTGGCCCGGCGTGTCGATGATGTTGATCCGGTGCTCGTTCCAGAAACAGGTCGTCGCGGCGCTGGTGATCGTGATCCCGCGCTCCTGCTCCTGCTCCATCCAGTCCATGGTGGCGGTGCCTTCGTGAACTTCGCCGATCTTGTAGGACTTGCCGGTATAATAAAGGATGCGCTCGGTCGTCGTCGTTTTGCCGGCGTCGATATGCGCCATGATGCCGATATTGCGGTAACGGTCGAGCGGATGGCTGCGGGCCATGATCTTAAACTCCAGTGTCGGAAGGGGGCCCTAAGCCCACTCCGACGATATAGGGACGATTTCTACCAGCGCCAGATTACCAGCGATAATGCGAGAAGGCGCGATTGGCTTCGGCCATGCGATGCGTGTCCTCGCGCTTCTTGACCGCATTGCCGCGATTATTGGCGGCATCCATGAGTTCGCCGGAAAGGCGCCCAGACATCGTGTTCTCCGAACGGCTTCGAGCCGCCGAGATCAGCCAGCGGATGGCGAGCGCCTGGGCGCGCTCGGGGCGCACCTCGACCGGCACCTGGTAGGTCGCACCGCCGACGCGGCGGCTGCGGACCTCGATGCCCGGCTTCACGTTGTTGAGCGCATCATGGAACACGCCGAGCGCCTCGCGCTTCGCGCGCGTTTCGATCGTCTCGAACGCACCATAGACGATGCCTTCGGCGACGGACTTCTTGCCGTCGAGCATAACGCTGTTCATGAACTTGGACAGCACGATATCCCCGAACTTCGGATCGGGCAGGATTTCGCGCTTCTCGGGGCGACGACGACGTGACATTTCTTGTTACCTTCTCTTGACTTCAGGCGCCAAAAACGAGTCTTGGCGGCTTACTTCGGACGCTTGGCGCCGTACTTCGAGCGGGATTGCTTGCGGTTCTTCACGCCCTGCGTGTCGAGGACGCCGCGCAGCACGTGATAACGAACACCGGGAAGATCGCGTACGCGGCCGCCGCGGATCAGGACCACCGAGTGCTCCTGAAGATTGTGACCTTCGCCGGGGATGTAGCTGATCACTTCGCGCTGGTTGGTCAGGCGGACCTTGGCCACCTTGCGAAGCGCGGAGTTCGGCTTCTTCGGTGTGGTCGTATAGACACGGGTGCAGACACCGCGCTTCTGCGGGTTCTGCTCCATCGCAGGGACCTTGGACTTGGCCTTCTGCGGTTCGCGACCCTTACGGATCAGCTGGTTAATCGTTGGCATGAAGCCTTCACTTCCTTAAGTTACTTTGCTCACGCGCAAAATGCGCAAAAGCCCCGGCGGCCTATTCGGACCCCATCAAAGTACGACTTTGATGGGAACCCACCTGGCCCCCCAGGCCTTGCGATCGCGCAGCAATGTTCAAGCTCTGGTTGCCCGTCATGAGGACAGCGTGTGGTTGGGTGAAAACCACCACCAGCCCCGGGCGAGGCGGCCTATAACCGCGACTGCCATTTGGGTCAACGGCAGAAGTTCAAGGGGGCGCCAGAGCGCTCGTGGTCGAAGCCCCCGGTCCGGCGGTGCGGCGGGTGATTTCGGAAAGGTCGCGCGGCTTCTCCATGCCGCGCCTGAGTAGCACGTGACGCAGACAGCTCGAGCGGCTTTTTGTCGCCCGCCAATCTCGCCCCCTGTTCCTTTGCCGAGCGTTCTTTATGGAGGCGGCATGACTCAATTGAATCCTGCCGATCCGGAGCGAGGCGCCGACCCGCTCATCGAGCGCGCCCGCGAAGCGGCGCTCGCCGCTTATGCTCCTTATTCCCGCTTCGCCGTCGGCTGCGCGATTGAGGCCGTGAACGGCGAGGTCGCAGTGGGTTCCAACATGGAGAATGCCTGTTACCGGCTTGGGGTGTGCGCGGAGATTTCCGCGCTCACGGCTGCAAGCCAGATGTTCGGATTGAAGAACATCGCCAGGATCGCAGTCACAGGCGGCCATGTCGGCGCCGACGGCCGGCTGACCGGTGGATCCGTCGTTACCTCCTGCGGCGGCTGCCGACAGTCGATCCTGGAAGCGGCGCACGTCTCGGGCAGCGACATCGAAGTCATCTCGGCGAACGGTGACGGAAGCGAGGTTCGCGTGTCCAGGATTTCCGAGCTGCTTCCGCATGGCTTCGGCCCCGCCAATCTTGCCGATGCCGCATCCTGATGGTGGGCACGACGACCACCGAAGCCGATATTCCCGGCCTCATCGATCAGCTTTGCGAGATTTACGACCGCTCTTCGGCGGCATTGAGAAGCGGCCTTGCCCGCTACCTCACCGGTGGCCACCGGCCGGAGCGGGGAGCGCGGGCAGACGGGCTGTTCGCCTATCCCGAGCTCCGGATCGATTACCGGCCGGATCAGCCGGCCAGCTTTCCCAATCGCGCGTTCGGCCGCCTCAACCGTCCCGGCTTCTATGCCGCGAGCATCGCCCGGCCCCGCCTCTTCCGCAAATATCTCACCGAACAATTGTCGCTCCTCGTCCGCGACTATGAGGTCCACGTCTCCGTCGGCCACTCGGACAGCGAAATCCCCTACCCTTACGTACTCGACGGACGGGACGACCTGCGGCTCGACGAGGTCCGGGCCGCCGATCTCGCACGCTGGTTTCCAACCACCGAGCTGTCGCACATCGGCGACGAGATTGCCGACGGGGCGTGGGACAACAGGCTCCATGCATTTCGGCCATTGTCCCTGTTCGACGGACCACGCGTGGACTTCAGCCTGGCGCGCCTGCGCCACTACACCGGAACGCCGGCGGAACATACGCAGCGCTACCTGCTGTTCACCAACTATGTCCGCTACGTCGAAGAGTTCGTCCGCTGGTCGGTGAACGAATTGAAGCGCGAGGACAGCCCTTATGAGGCGCTGTCAGCGCCTGGCGGCGTGTTCGTTACCAGGGATACGGCCGATGCCGAGCAGCTCGTCGCCGACGGCAGCTGGCGCAAGCACCAGATGCCGGCCTACCACCTGATCGGCCCGAACGGCGGGGGCATCACGCTCGTGAATATCGGGGTCGGGCCGTCCAACGCCAAGACGATCTGCGATCATCTGGCGGTCATGCGGCCGGAGGTGTGGCTGATGATCGGCCATTGCGGCGGGCTTCGCCCGAGCCAGACGATCGGCGACTATGTTCTCGCGCACGCTTATCTGCGCGACGACCATGTGCTCGACGGCGTGCTGCCGACCGAAATCCCGATCCCGCCGATCGCGGAGGTCCAGCAAGCCTTGTTCGACGCGGCGCTCGAAGTCACCGGTGAAGACGCGCAGCAGCTCAAAGAGCGGCTCCGGACCGGGACCGTCGTCACGACGGACGACCGGAATTGGGAACTGCGCTTCACCCACTCGTCGATGCGTTTCAACCAGTCTCGCGCCGTTGCGATCGACATGGAATCCGCTACCGTCGCCGCCCAGGGCTATCGCTTCCGCGTCCCCTACGGCACCCTGCTCTGCGTCTCCGACAAGCCGCTCCACGGGGAGATCAAGCTGCCGGGGCAAGCCAACGCCTTTTACGAGCGCTCGATCAGCCAGCATCTGCGCATCGGCATCGAGACGCTGCGGATCCTCAGGGCATCGGGCCGTACCCTCCATTCGCGCAAGCTACGAAGCTTCGACGAGCCCCCGTTCCGCTAGAGCAAGGTGCGTTGGAGCTGCCTAGCGGAAGAACAAGTGCAAGGAGGATGAAATGCGCAGACAATCGAGACTCATCTTCTGCTGCAGCACCGCCCTTCTTCTCGCCGGGAGTCTCCCCGCGGATGCCATCGCGGCCGCTTCACCGACAAACAGGAGCAATATCGTGAACGAGCCGCTGGTTTCACTGTTCAATGAGTGGCGTGCGTTTGAACGCCCGCAGATGCGAGCCGGGGTGCCAGACTATGGTGCGGCCGCGATGGCGAAGAAGCATTCGCAGCTGAAGAGCTTTCAGGACCGCCTCGCTGCGCTCGACATTTCAGCGCTTCCGGTGAACCAGCAGATAGACCATCATCTCGTCCGCGCAGAGATGAACGGGATGGATTTCAACATCCGCGTGCTGAAGCCTTGGGAACGCGATCCGGCCTTCTACCAATCAGTATGGGAGGACCAGAGCGACACGCCCGAGCATGAGGGCCCGATGCATCATGCCCCGGTCGAGCTCTGGACCTACAGCTTCCCGCTGAGCCGCGAGGCGGAGACGAAGCTGCTGGGCGAGCTCAGGACAATCGCTCCCCTCCTCCAGCAGGCGCGGGTCAACCTCACCGGCAATGCCCGCGACCTGTGGACCTCGAGCATCAAGACCCTGCAAGGTCAGGCAGCCGCGCTTCGGGACCTGCGCGGAAAGGTCAAGTCCGCCGCACTCAAAAAGACTGTCGATGATGCCTTGGCATCGACCGAAAGCTTCGTCTCCTGGCTTCAGGCGGAAGCGCCCAACAAGACAGGCCCCTCCGGCATCGGCAAGGACAATTACACCTGGTACCTGCGCAACGTGCACCTGGTGCCGCTGAGTTGGGACGAGGAGGTTGCTATCCTGAAACGCGAGCTCGGGCGTGCGCATGCCCAGCTTCGCCTGGAAGAACACCGCAATCGGAACCTGCCCCCACTCTCCAGCGCGGCCTCTCCGGAAGAATATCGCGAGCGCAGCCTCGCCTCCGTTCGCAAATACATCCAGTTCATGCGCGACAAAGATATCCTGCCGGTGAAGACTTATATGCAGCCGTCGCTCGAGCGCCGCATCGGCAGCTTCGTGCCGCCGGACGAGCAGAACTTCTTCCAGCTGGCCATGCACCGCGAGCTGATGACTCTCCTGACCCATTTCTATCATTGGTGGGACCTCGAGATGATGCGGCTCGAGCCTCACCCAAGCCCGATCCGGCGCGGTGCCCTGCTCTACAATATCTGGGACAGCCGCGCCGAAGGCATGGCGACGGCCATGGAGGAGATGATGCTCCATGCCGGGCTCTACGACGACAATCCACGTGTCCGCGAGATTGTCTGGATCATGCTCGCACAGCGCGCCGCCCGTGGCCTCGGCTCGCTTTACGCGCACGCCAACATGTTCACGATGAAGGAAGCATCCGATTTCCAGGTGAGGTGGACGCCGAACGCCTGGATGAGTCCCAAGCCGGACCTCCTCGCCTTCGAACAGCAGCTCTACATGCGCCAGCCGGGCTACGGCAGCAGCTATGTCAGCGGCAAGCACCAGCTCGAAAAGCTGCTCGGCGAATATGCTGACATGAAGGGGCGAGACTTCCGCCTGAGCGACTTCTTCAGCACGCTGAACGCCTCCGGCCTCATTCCAGTGTCGATGATCCGGTGGGAAATGACGGGGCGGGACGATGAGGTGAAGGCGCTGGCGGATGGAAAGGTCGCGGCGGCTCCTCCCGTGAAATGAGCTCCGGCTAGACTTGTTCCCGCTTATGCTGGGTCCGAGCTCGCGCAGCTTGCTCTAGATTGGCCGTCAGACCAGCTTGATTTCCCGCAGCCGCTCCAGGAGGAAATCATGGGCGGTGATCGGCTCCGGATAAAGGTTGGGGCGCTCGGCGGAGACGGTTTCGGGAAGCGTCTCGATCAAATAATCCGGGCGGAAATGCAAAAAGAAGGGCATCGAGTAGCGCGAACGGCCGCGACGCTCGGGCGGTGGGTTCACAACGCGGTGCGAGGTGGATTTCAGGACGTTGTTGGTGAGGCGCTGCAGCATGTCGCCGATGTTGACGACCAGCTCCCCCTCCCTCGGCGCCACTGGGAGCCAGTTGCCGTCGCGATCGAGGAGCTGAAGGCCGGCCTCTTCCGCTCCGAGCAGCAAGGTGATCGTGTTGATGTCCTCATGAGCTCCGGCGCGCACTCCCGGCGCGTCCGGCGCAACCGGCGGGTAATGGAGCAGGCGGAGCACGGAATTGCCGTCTCGCACCGTGTCCTCGAAAAAGTTGGGAGCCAGCCCGAGGTGGCGGGCGATCGCCTCCAATATGCGCAGGCCGGCCTTGTCGAAGGCGGCGAACAGCTCCAGGAAGGTGTCGCGGAAGCTCTGCACTTCGCTCGGCCAGACGTTGGGCGCCATCACTGCGCTGAACGGATGGCCGGCCGGGAGCTCGCGCCCGACATGCCAGAATTCCTTGAGGTCGTGCTGGGTCGCACCCTTGGCCGTCTCGATCCCGAACGGCGTGTAGCCGCGCGCGCCGCCGCCGCCCGCAATATGGTAGCTCCGTTTCACCTCCTCGGGCAGCGCGAAGAAGGCGCGCGCCTTTTCCTCGGCCCGGGCGATAAGATCCGCCGGAATCCCGTGATCGGAAATGATCGCAAAGCCGAAGCGCTCGAACGATTGGCCGAGCTCCGCAGCGAACCCTTCGGGATCGGCGGCGGATGAGCTCAAAGAGACGGAAGCAATGGTGGGGGCGGGTGAAAGGAGCGTAGACATGAGGCAATTCTTAGCGCCCCCTGCCCCTGAAGCCAATGGTTCAGGCCGTCAGCAGCAGGCCCGCGAGCGCCGCGCTCATCAGGTTGGCGAGCGAGCCGGCGATCAGCGCCTTGATGCCGAGCCTGGCGATCACCGGCCGCTGATTGGGGGCGAGGCCGCCCGTCACCGCCATCTGGATCGCGATCGAGCTGAAATTGGCGAAGCCGCACAAAGCGAAGGTGACGATCGAACGCGTACGGTCCGTGAGCGCGGCTGCGGGGCCGGCGGCGTTGCCGAGATCGATGAAGGCGACGAACTCGTTCAGCACGACCTTCGTCCCGAATAGACCGCCCGCGAGGCCTGCTTCGTTCCACGGCACGCCGATCATGAACATGAGCGGCTGGAACACCCAGCCGACAATCTGCTGGAAGCTGAGGTTCGGAAAGCCGAACCACGCCCCCACGCCGCCGAGTAGGCCGTTAGCAAGCGCGACCAAGGCCACGAAGGCGAGCACCATGGCGCCGACCGCCACGGCGAGCTTCACGCCGGTCTGCGCGCCTTGCGCCGCCGCCATGATGATGTTGGCGGGGCGCTCGCCCTCCTCGAATGTCTCGGCAACGTCGATCTCTTCGCCAAGCCTCGGATGCGCTTCCGGGAGCGGGGCGGCAGGGCCTGGCTCACTGATCCGCGACACGGGAAGCTCGATCTGCTCCGGCTCGCGCGGCGCCACCTGGTCGGGCATCATGATTTTCGCCATCAGGATGCCGCCCGGCGCGGACATGAAGGCCGCCGCCAGAAGGAAGGGCAGATATTGGGGACCCAGCAGGCTGGCGTAGGCGGCCAGGATCGTTCCCGCGACGCCCGCCATTCCAACGGTCATCAGCGTGAAGAGCTGCGGCGGAGCGAGGCTGGCGAGATACGGCCTCACGACCAGCGGGGATTCCGACTGGCCGACGAAGATGTTTGCGGCCGAGCCGAGCGATTCGACCCGCCCGATCCCCGTCACCCAACCGATCGCCCCGCCGACCCAGCGCACCACCCGCTGCATGATGCCGAGATAATAAAGGATGGAGACGAGCGCGGCGAAGAAGATGATCACCGGCAGCGCCCCCAGCGCAAAGGTGTTGGCGAGCGGGTTGGTGGCGCTGGCGCCGAACAGGAACTCCGTTCCCTTGTTGGCGTAGCCGAGCAGATTGGCCACGCCGCGGGAAAGCGCCTCTATGCCGGCGCGGCCCCAGCTGGTGTAAAGGACCAGCACGGCGATCCCGGCCTGCAATGCGAAGGCCGCGCCGACAACGCGGAGCCGGATGGCCTTTCGATCGGACGACAGCAGGAAAGCCAGTGCGAGGATGAGAACGATCCCCAGCACGCCCCGGAAATTTTCCACGCTCAACCTCCCCGCCCCAGCTTGTGCCGTCCTACCAGACCATCTTCTTCTCGGACGCGGACACCGCCGCGTCCAGCAGCGCGATGGCATCCCCGATGCTTTCCGCGACCAGCAACTGGCCGCGGCGCGCGGTGCTCATGAAGCCGCTCGCGGTGGCATGATCGAGGAAGCGCGTCATTTCGTTCCAGAAACCGGAGACGTTGAGAAGGGCAAAAGGCTTGGCATGATAGCCGAGCGCGTTCCAGGTCCAGGCCTCGAACAGCTCGTCATAGGTGCCGATGCCCCCCGGCAGCGCCACGAAAGCATCGGTGAGGTCGGTCATCTTTGCCTTGCGCTGATGCATGTCGGCGACGACGTGGAGCTCCGTGAGCCCGGCATGCGCCACCTCGAGATCAATCAGCGCCTGCGGGATCACCCCATAGGCCTCGCCCCCGGCGCCAAGCACCGCATCGGCCACGACCCCCATCAGCCCGAGCCGCCCGCCGCCATAGACGAGGCCGATGCCGCGCCCGGCCATCGCCTCCCCCAGCGCCTGCGCCGCCGCGCGAAAGGCAGGATCGGTTCCCATGCTCGAGCCGCAATAAACGGCCAGCCGCTTCATCGAATTCAACTGAGAAAACCCCATGAAAGCGCCGGCCCCCGAATCCCGGTGCGGCGCGAAAGCTGCTTCAAGCATCTTTTCGGCAGAAGATAAACCGCTTAGGCGGGGCCATGGACTCCACCTCGCCGCCCGCATTGTCGCGTTCGCTTTTCGCCTTTTCGATCTTCTACGGAGGCATGGTCTGCATCGCCGGGGTGCTCGGCAACAAGCAGGTTGCGCTCGGCCCGCTGGCGGTGGAGGCCGGCATCTTCGCCTTTCTGCTGCTGGTGGTGGTGTCCTCCGCGGTGGCCGAGCTTCACGGCCGCGAGACCGCCAACCGGCTGGTCGTGATCGGTTTCGTGCCTCTGCTGGCCTCGCTTTTCCTCACCCTTTTGGTGCTGGCGGTTCCTGCCTCCAGCGAGATGCCGCCGGAGCGTCTGGGCGCATTCGAGACGATGATGATGGCAACGCCGCGGATCTGGCTGGGCGGCATCGTCGCCTACGGCGTCTCACAGATCCTCAACGTGACCATCTTCAGCCGGCTGAAGCGTGAAAGGGGGAGCATGCTCTGGCTGCGCGCAGGCGTTGCAAGCATCCTGTCCCAGATCGTTGACACGCTGCTCTTCATCACCATCGCCTTTTACGGCGAGTTCCCGATCGGCAACCTGCTGGTCGGTCAGATGCTGGCGAAGGTGGTGCTTTCGGCAATTCTCGTTCCGCCGCTCATCTATTTGTTCGTGGGGCTGGGCCGGCGGCTTGACGCTCGCGCCTGATCATCACTCGGTAGTCTCGCCGCCCCAATGATCATTCTCATGGTCGGCATCGGCCTGCGCCTTGTCGCGATGGACGATGCGGTCGCGATGCTCGGGCGGGCCATAGATCGTATATAGCTTCAGCGGCTCGTCGCCCGTGTTGACCACATTGTGGCGGGCGCCGGCCGGCACGATCACCGCGAAATCGTCCTCCACCTGATTTGGAGCGCCGTCGATATAGACGGTGCCGCGGCCATCCTCGATGCGAAAGAACTGATCGCGATCCTCATGCACCTCCTCGCCGATCTCGTCGCCCGGTTGAAGCGTCATGAGCACGAGCTGGAGGTTCTTGCCGGTATAAAGGACGCGACGGAAATCCCCGTTCGAATTGGTCGCTTCCTCGATATTGTCGACATACCCCTTCATGCTCTTTGCTCCACTATTTCTGTGCGGCCTCACAACCGCGCCGGAGCTTGTTCCGTTCCCCTGCTCGCGGTGACAAGCGCACAATCCCTTTGCTGCATTGCCCCCCAGCCGCGCCTCCCCTACATGAGCCCGGGCGTGCTCGCGGGGAGAGAATATGCTGCTTGCCTTGTTCGGGATCGTCGACCTGCTGCTCGACGTGCTTCGTTGGATCATCATCATCCAGGCGATCCTCAGCTGGCTCGTCGCGTTCAACGTGATCAACACGCATAACGATTTCATGCGCACCTTCTTGGGGGCGCTCGATCGCATCACCGAACCGCTTTACCGGCCGATCCGGCGCGTGCTTCCCGATTTCGGCGGCATCGACTTCTCGCCGCTCGTCGCGCTCCTGATCATCATCGCCGTACAGATGCTGCTCGGAGGCCTCGCTCGCGACCTGATGTTGTCGGGAGCGGCGTGACCGCGGACATCATCGACGGAAAGGCATTCGCCGAGCGCCTCCGCGATCGGGTTGCGGAGGCGGTGCCGGCATTCGTCAAAAGCACGGGTCGCAAGCCAGGCCTTGCCGTAGTGCTGGCGGGCGAGGATCCGGCCAGCCAGGTCTATGTCCGATCCAAGGCCAAGGCGACGCTCGCCGCCGGCATGGAAAGCTTCGAGCACCGGCTCGCCGACACCGTTGCCCAAGAAGAGCTGATCGCGCTGGTTGAGCGGCTCAACGCCGATGACGCGGTCGACGGCATCCTCGTCCAGCTGCCGCTTCCGGGCGATGTGAGCGAGCAGGCCGTCATCGCCTCGATCGATCCAGCCAAGGATGTCGACGGCTTCCACATCGCCAATGCCGGCAAGCTGTCGGTGGGCCAGAAAGGGCTGGTTCCTTGCACGCCCTTGGGCTGCCTGATGCTGTTGAAGGACAGGCTGGGCGATCTTTCCGGTCTTGAGGCCGTCGTGCTCGGCCGCTCCAACATCGTCGGCAAGCCGATGGCGCAGCTTCTGCTCGGCGAAAATTGCACCGTCACGATCGCCCACAGCCGAACGCGCGACCTGTCCGAGGTAGTTCGCCGCGCCGACATCGTCGTCGCCGCGGTCGGACGCCCGCAGATGGTTCGCGGCGATTGGCTGAAGCCCGGCGCGACCGTGATCGACGTCGGCATCAACCGCATCAGCATCGGCGACGGCAAAACGAAGCTCGTTGGCGACGTCGATTTCGACACGGCTACAGAGGTGGCGGGGGCGATCACGCCGGTCCCGGGCGGTGTCGGGCCGATGACCATCGCCGTCCTCCTCAGAAACACCCTAGTCGCCGCTCACGGCCGGGCAGGATTGCCGGTGCCGGAGGCGCTGTGATCGAGCTCTTCGTCTCCGCTTTCGTTACCTTCTTCGTGATCATCGATCCGCCGGGCTGCGCGCCCATTTTCGCCAGCCTCACGCATGATTGTCCGCCAGCCGAGCGGCGCAAGATGGCGATCCGCTCCGTACTAATCGCGGCGGGCATCCTTTTTTTCTTCGGCCTGTTCGGCGAAGACCTGCTCGACGCGCTCGGCATCAGTCTTGCCGCCTTTCGCATCGCCGGCGGCATCATGCTCTTCCTGATCGCACTCGAGATGGTGTTCGAAAAGCGAACCCAGCGGCGCGAGAACCGCGCCAACCAAGTCAACGCTACCCCGGAGATCGAGGATATATCGGTGTTCCCAATGGCGATCCCGATGATCGCCGGACCCGGTTCCATCGCCTCCATCATGCTGCTGATGGCGCGCAGCGAGGGTCTGCAGCAGTCGCTCGTGGTGCTCGGGGCGCTGGCCGCGACCCTGCTGCTGACCATGATTGCCCTTCTCGCCGCGGGGCCGCTGATGCGGCTGCTCGGGCATCGGCTCGAGGCGATGATCACGCGCATCCTCGGCGTGGTGCTCGCCGCTTTGGCGGCTCAGTTCGTGATCGACGGCATCAGCGTCAGCTTCCAGATCAACGTCTAGGGCCTTTTCACGCGCCACATCCTATAGGGCGAATCCTTGGGAAGCGGGATCGGCTGGAGCCAGGCCGGTACTTCGCCTTTTGCCAACTGCACGTAGAAGCCCCTTGGCGCGCCCGAGCTGTACATCGTCGATTCGGAAAGTCCGGGGCAGATCAGCACATAATCGATGCCGCGCCGGGCCACCATCTCCCGCGCATTCTCGGCCGAGCCGCGCCAGACTCTGACCAGATCCAGAATCGCCGCCTCGTTGCGATGATAGGGGCCGGCCACGCCGTCATGATGCGTCACCGCGATCAGACGCGGGTTCAAATCCAGGAAGGTCAGCACATAGCCCTTCGGCTGCTGGGCAATCGGCCGCAGCGCCGCCAGCGTCGGGCATCTTCCGTTGGCGCGGCTGACGGCCTGAAGGCGCGTGTTCGGCTTATCGGGCATGAGCTGCAGGGCATATTGCGGCCCTAGGCCGGAAATGATCAGGAATGTGCCGACGGTGCCGAGAACCCGCAGCACCATGTTGCGGCTCTTCTGGATGGGCGGAATGAGCAGCCATCCGATGGCGGACGCCCCGGGCACTGCGAGGAGCTGCGCGGAAGGCCCGGCGCGGCTCTGCCACAAAAGGGTGGCGGCGGCGATCAGAGCCACGGCGCCGAGCGCGGCCCAATGCACCAGCGCCTGAGCATCGCGCCGCGTCCGCCACAGCATGATTGCGTAGCCGATCAGCCCCATGATCGGCAGCGACACGACGGCCACGATCACGTTCGTATCATGGCGGTAGATCGGCCGCGCCTCCCGGACATTGTCGAGCCAGAGACGTTGCAGCTCGGGCGAGACTCCCTCCAGCCGCCCCAGGCAGTCCGGCCAGGCCAAGGCGAAGCCGGCCCCGATCAGCAGGGCGCAAGCCGCGCCCGCGCCGAGCCGGCCGATCCAGCTTCTGAGCGGCAGGATCGGGAGCGCTACCGCCACGGTGCCGGCAGCCATCATCACCGAAAGCCACACCGGTGAGAGTGCATCGCAGACCGCCATCCGGTTGTCATATGAAGCGAACAGGAGATAGCCCAACGCGCAGCCGCCGCCGAGGCTCGCGCCGTAGGTGATGAGCCTTGGCGCATCCTTTGGGTCACGCACCCACATCAAGGCGGCCGCGGCACCCATCGCAGCGAGGTAGAGAAGCATCTCGAGGCCGATCGAAAGGGAGAGGGCCGTTGCCCCGCCGAGCAGCAGCCCGCCCCTCGCGCGTCTCGGATCGACCAGCCCGACCATCGCCAGGCTGAGCATCGCCAGTTGCCAGCCGTGATGATCGATGCGAAGCGGCGTCCACATCCCGCGCGCCGAATGGGCGCAGAGCAGCAGCGCAATGCCGAGCGCGAATGCCTTGGGGGAGAGAAGACGCCGGCAGATCAGCGCCATC
>JALYGI010000247.1 GCA_030777185.1 Pseudomonadota bacterium | reverse complement strand
CCCGTTCCCTGAGTTTCGAGATGGTGGTGGCGTTGGAGATGATTTCCACGTCGGTCTTGAGATGGAGGAGCTTCACGCCGCCTGCCGCCTGGGCACGGGCGAGGGCTGCAGGGAAATCCCCGGTGCGCTCCACCGTCTCGGACCAGGCGCCGTAGGCGCGGGCGAGGGCGGCGAAATCGGGGTTGACGAGATCGGTGCCGGAGAGGCGCGCGGGATATTCGCGTTCCTGGTGCATTCGGATGGTGCCGTAGCTCCCATTGTCGATCACCAGGACGAGGAGGTTGCAGCCGTAGCGGACGGCGGTGGCGAGTTCCTGCCCGTTCATCAGGAAGTCTCCATCACCGGCGACGCAGACGATCTGGCGATCGGGGAAGCGGAGCGCGGCAGCGACGGCGGCGGGCATGCCATAACCCATCGCGCCGTTGGTTGGGGCGAGCTGGCTCGGAAGCGCGGCATAATGCCAGTAGCGGTGCCACCAGCCCGAAAAATTGCCGGCGCCGTTGCAGATGATGGTGTCGGCGGGGAGTGTGTCGCGCATGTGCATGACGACCTGTCCGAGATCGAGCGCGACCTCGCGCGGCTTGGCGCTGCTCCAGTCGAGCCACTCGCGATGCGCCTCGGCGCCCGAGGAAAAGTCGATGAGGTCATCATCCCAGCTCGCCGCGAGCTCGGCGAATTCGCGCATGTCGGCGCAGATCGGGAAATCGGTGCGGTAGACACGGCCGAGCTCGTTCGGATCCGGGTGGACATGGACCAGGATCTGGTCCGGGTGATCGGGCGTCACCAGCGTGTAGCCGTCGGTCGTCGCCTCGCCCAAGCGCGCGCCGACGACCAGGAGGAGGTCGGCCTCTTTCACGCGCTGGACGAGCTTGGGATTGGGACCATAACCGAGATTGCCCGCATAAACGGGGCTGGTGTTGGCAATCGCGTCCTGGCGACGAAATGCGGCGGCGACAGGCAGGCCCACGCGCTCGGCGAATTCGGCGAAATGGTGTGCGGCTGCCCTGTCCCACCCGGCGCCGCCGACGATCGCCACCGGCGCTGCGGCATCGCGAAGAAGGCCCATCAGGGTGGTCATCGCCATCGCGCAGGCTGGCTGAACGGGCGGATAGACCTTGGGCCGATCCACTGCCTCGACTTGGTCGCGGAGCATGTCTTCGGGCAAGACGAGCACCACCGGGCCGGGGCGCCCTGCCATGGCGGTCGAATAGGCTCGCGCGATATATTCGGGGATACGGCGGGCATCCTCGATGCGGCCGACCCACTTCGCCAGCGGTGCGAACATGGTCAGGAAATCGACCTCCTGGAAACCCTCGCGATCGCGGTCGCCGCGGGCGACGTCGCCGACGAACAGGATCATCGGCGTTGAATCCTGCAGCGCGACGTGGACGCCGATCGATGCGTTGGTGGCGCCGGGGCCGCGGGTGACGAACGCGATCCCCGGCCGGCCGGTCATCTTGCCGTCGGCCTCGGCCATGAATGAAACCCCGCCCTCCTGCCGGCAGACGACGAGGTCGATCTGCGGACTGTCGTGGAGCGCGTCGAGCACGGCGAGGAAGCTTTCGCCCGGCACCGTGAAGATGCGCTCGCAGCCCTGCGCCAGCAGGTTGTCGACAATGATGCGGCCGCCGGTGCGTATTGTCATCCGCAGGCCGTTACCGCTCGTCCCGAGCGTAGTCGAGGGGCGAGCGCGCTTGACGTGACCTTCGCGTAAAGTAGGTGAGGCCCAACATGTCGTTACGGAGCATCAAATGACCAAGAGTGAAATGGCCGCCAAGCTCAATTCTGCCAATGCCTGGCTGCCGGGCAAGCGCGTGAAGATCGACTTCGGCGGCGCGGAAGGCGCCGTGATGCTCGACGGTGTCGCCAATCAGGTGACCGAGGAAGACGGCGCCGCCGACACCATTATCCGGGTCAGCTGGGCGGATTGGGAGGCGATGTCTTCGGGGCAACTCGACGGCATGACTGCGTTCATGCAGGGCAAACTGAAGGTGGAGGGCGACATGTCCTCCGCGATGCAGCTCCAGGGCGTGCTCGCCAAGCTCCGCCAGTAAGCCGCGATCATAGCGGGCGCGGGAAAGCAATCCCGTGCCGCACGAGCCCGGCCAGCTTCCCTCATCCCTGGCTGCCGCAACGATGCGCTGGGCAAGTTGAAAGGTAATTCAGGTTCGCTTGACCGCAGGAGGCCCCGGCGCTTATCGCCACTCCGTCCAGAGGAGCGGTGAATGCAGAAGATTTACCCCAATGCCGAGGCCGCGCTCGACGGCCTTCTGTTCGATGGAATGACGATCTGCGCGGGTGGGTTCGGCTTGTGCGGCATTCCCGAGCGGCTGATCGACGCGATCCAGGCGAGCGGGGTCAAGGATCTCACCGTCGCGTCCAACAA
>JALYGI010000246.1 GCA_030777185.1 Pseudomonadota bacterium | reverse complement strand
GCGCTCGGCATGCGCGGCGACTTTGCCGGCGCCGCCGAGCAATATCGCAAGGCCGCCAACCTCGCCTTTACCGAGCCGACCGCGATGCGGATGATCGAGGCGCTGGAGCGCTCCGGCCAGGCGGCGGCGGCGGCGCACGTGCTTGAGATCTTCCTCCAGCAAAATCCGCGCAGCGTTCCGGCCCAGCTGCTCGCGGCCAACGCCTATCTGCGCGGGCGCAACTGGCCTGCGGCGATCCAAGCTTATGAGGGCTTGCGCAGGCGGCTTGGGGATCGGGACGCCGCGATGCTCAACAACCTCGCCTGGGCCTATTCGGAGCAAGGCGACTACGAGCGGGCGATTCCGCTCGCGCGCCGCGCTTGGGCGCTCGACAAATCCAACCCCGCCACCGCCGACACCTTGGGTTGGCTCCTCATCAAGAGCGGAAGGAACAAGGCCGAAGGGCTTGTGCTCCTCGAACGCGCCGCCCGCGGTGCGCCGACCGACGCCGAAATCCGCCGCCATTTGATCGCGGCCCGGAGAAGCTGACGCTTTGATATTGACCTTCCTGCGTGCAACGCCACTGTTCGAGACACGAACGGAGGTCGAATGGAAGGAGATTCGGGAGGAACCGCGCTGACCCTGGTGACCTTGCTCCTCGCCCAATTGAAGACGCGGAACATGGTCGATCTCGATCAGCTCGAGCAGGCGCTTCGGATGCTGATCGAGCGCCCGATCACGGCAGAGCAGATGACCGATGTCGGCAACGCCCTCGCCGTGGTCCAGGGGCTGAAAGGGATCCCCAGCTCCTCCTAGACCTCAGTTGCGCTTCCTTTCCGCGATAGCCGCCTCGATGAAGTCGACGAGGCGCTCGTGCGGGTCCCAGCCGAGAACGTCCAGCGGATTGGCGACGAAGTTCGACAAAGCGTTGATGTCGTAGAAAAGCGGCGTTCCGTCCCGGTCGTCGATCAGCACCTCGACACCGCCGACGTCGAGGCCCGCCGCATGCGCGATCCGTTCCGCAGCCTGGACGAGCGCCGCATCGGGCATGACCGCATTCATCCGGATCGCCGCCCGGCCGGGAGCTGCGATGCAGGCATCAGCGGGGCAGAGATCGAAGCTGTCGCCGCCGCTCTCCACCTCGATCGCATATAGGAAGCGTCCGCCGAGGGTCTCAATTCGGATGATCGAGCCCCCGCGCGCCGGAGCGTAATCCTGGACGAGGAGCACCTTGTCGATGCTGTCGGGGACGGTGCCGTCGCGGACCGACCGGGCAAGCTCGTCAGGATTGGAGTAGCGGACGATGCCCGCCCCGGAGCCGCCAATATTGGCCTTCACCAGCAGCGGAAAGGCCATTCCCTCAGCGGCCCGCGCCAGATCCTCGGTGCGGTGCACGACCCGAGTCTGCGGAGCCGCATAGCCGAGACGCGAGATCAGCGAGAGCTGCCGGGCCTTGGACGCGTCGATCGCGAGCACCTCGGGCCCGTTCAAGACGCGGGCGCCATTGCCCTGCCAATGCGCGAGCAGCGACTGGGCATAGAAGATGCCGTGATCCGCTTCGCGAAGGAAGCTCGACATGGCGACTCGGCTGAACACGACCGACGCGGGGACTTCCCTCGACGAGGGATCAAAGCTGTGGTCGCCAAGATGGATCGCCACATAATCGATCTTGCGTCGATCGAGTGCGGCGAAGAGCGGTTCGAACCATTTCGGATGCTCGTAGAGCACCGCCAGATCTGCGGACATTCTTGTTCCTGAAAAACGGCCGCGGATCGCGGTCAGAGGCGGCTATTTGGGCCTGTTCGCCGGGAATGAAAGTACGAGGTTCAAAATTGATGCGTCAGCCGGCGAGCGCCTCGGCCTGTTCTGCAAGCTCGAGCCAGCGCTCCTCGGCCGCGTCGCGTTCGCCGCGGGCTTTTTCGATGGCGGCAGTGAGCTCGGCGAAGCGCTTCGGATCGCGGGCGTAGAGGTCGGGATCGGAAAGCGCCCTTTCGTCCCGCGCGATCGCCGCTTCGATCTCCTCGATACGCCCCGGCAGGAGATCGTAGTCGCGCTGATCCTTGTAGCTGAGCTTCGTCTGCTGCCGCGCAGGCGCACTCTTGGCGGTCGACGCCGCCTTTACCTGCGCCTGCTGCTGCGGCGCCCTGCGCCTCCGCTCCCAATCCTCGTAGCCGCCGGCGACGATGTCGACCCGGCCCGAGCCGTCCAAGCCCAAGGTGATGGTGACGGTGCGGTCGAGGAAGTCGCGGTCGTGGCTCACGATGAGGACGGTGCCGTCATAATCGGCAATCACCTCCTGGAGAAGATCGAGCGTCTCGAGATCGAGATCGTTGGTCGGCTCGTCGAGCACGAGCAGGTTCGAACGGCGCGCGAATTCGCGCGCCAGCAGGAGGCGGGAGCGCTCACCGCCGGACAGGGCGCCGACCTTCGCGTCGACGAGCCCCGGCTCGAACAGGAATTCCTTGAGATAGCCCTGGACGTGCTTCTTGACGCCCCGCACATCGATCCAGTCGCCGCCGTCCGCGAGAATGTCGCGGACGCTCCTTTCCGGGTCGAGCAGCTTTCTCTGCTGATCGATCATGATGCCTTCCAGCGTCCTGGCGCGCCGGATCGTCCCCTCGTCGGGCTCCATCTCGCCGGTCAGAAGCTTCAGCAGGGTTGTCTTGCCGGTGCCGTTCGCGCCGACCACGCCAATCCGGTCGCCGCGCGTGATGCGTAGCGTGAAGTCCTTGATAATCGTCCGATCCCCGAACCGCTTCGCCACCTTCTCGGCGTCGATCACAAGCTTGGTCTTCACCTCGTCATTCTCGAGCCCGATCTTGGCCGCGCCCGCGGGGCCCAGCATCGCCGCTCGAGCGGCCCGCATCTCGCCCAATTTGGCGAGGCGCCCCTGGTTGCGACGGCGGCGGGCGGTGACCCCGCGCTGGAGCCAGTGGAGCTCGAGCTTGAGCTTGGCGTCGAGCTTTTCCGCTGCGCGCGCTTCTTCGGCATAAACCTGCTCGGTCCAGGCATCGAAGCCGCCGAAGCCGATTTCAGCCCGGCGCAGGCTGCCCCGGTCCAGCCAGAGGGACGAGCGCGTGAGGCGCTTTAAAAAGGTGCGGTCGTGGCTGATCGCAATGAAGGCGCCGGTATAGCGGCCGAGCCAATCCTCCAGCCATTCGATCGCGGCGAGATCGAGATGGTTGGTGGGCTCGTCAAGCAGCAGCACGTCGGGATCCTGCGCCAGCGCGCGGGCGATGGCGGCGCGGCGGCGCTCGCCTCCGGAAGCGGTCGAAGCGGGCCGGTCGAGATCGATGCCGATCTGGGTGGCGATCGCATCCACCTCATGCGCGGGCGGGGCGTCGGGAGTGCTCAAGGCAAAGTCGCGCAACGTCTCGAACTGGGCGACCGCCGGGTCCTGCTCGAGCAGGACCACCTTGGTGCCCGGCTTGATGGTGCGTCTGCCCTCGTCAGTTTCGATCAGGCCCGCGATGCATTTCAGCAACGTGGTTTTGCCGGCGCCGTTGCGGCCGATCAGTGCGAGCCGGTCGCGTTCGCCGATGAACAGATCGAGGCCGCGGAAGAGCCAGCCGGAGCCCTGGACGAGCCCAAGATTTTCATAAGAAAGAACGGGAGCTGCCATGCGCGGCTCACGTAGTGAGTGAGCGGCCGTTCGTCACCCTCCGGAGCCGGCAAGCGCGTCGAGCGCAGCGCTGATGTGGGTCCGGATATTGGGGTCACGCGTCATTTCCAACATGGCGCTGAGGCTCGCGCGAGCCTCGCTCACCTCGCCTTCGATCAACTCCAGCCGCGCGCGCTCCCACCAGCTTTGGCCGCTCGAGGGAGCAATCGTCGTCATACGGCGAAAAAGCTGGAGCGCCCTTGAGGTATCCCCTCCCGCCTCGGCGCGCGTTGCCTGGTTCATCAGGAGGCGGACCAGCACCGACCGGTTCGACATTGGGGCGAGGTGATCGGATGTCGGCACTGCGCCGTGGCCCAGGGCGTAAGCGAGAAGACGGGCAAGCTGCCCCGGGTCCACGAGCGAGCCTCCGGCGAACGGATCAATCAGAGCCGGCGATGTGTCCGGGCCGATTCGGACCAGCACATGCCCGGGCGTGTTGAGCGCGTCCGCTTCCCAGCCGGCCCGCCGCGCGGCGGCGACATAGAGGATCGACAGGCTCACCGGAAGGCCGAGCCGCCGGTCGATCACCTGGATGAGATCGGCATTGGCGGGATCGTCGTAGCTGGCACGGTCGCCATGGAAGCGAAATTCGCCCGCGATGACCTCGGACAAGGCATCGGCGCGCTCCCTCGCCGTCCGGGCGTTGAGGCCGCGCTCCCCGAGGCGCTCGGCCATATCGCCGAGCAGCTCCGCATAGGGTGCCAGATCGACGCCGGGATGGTCGAGTGCCGACAGTTCGAGCGCGGCCGAGTCGAGGACCACGTCGACATCATCGAGCAGCCCGAGATGGGCGATTTCCTGAATCATCGGCCAGATACGGGCGGCGCCGGGCGGCGGTTCCGCGGATTCGCTCGCCTCTCCCGTCACTTGAGCTTGCTCCACGCGCCGAGTGAGCTGTGATCCGGCGGCCACATTCATGACCTATTCAAGGCGCGCTCCCTATCCCAACGGCAGTTCCAGCAATAAGCGTATCCATCATGGTCTTGCGTAGCCTCCTCATCGCCGCCCTCGTCGGCATCACGGCCTTCCCGCCGACTGCGGACGCGAGCCCGCATCGTGACCGCGAGCAGGAGGCGGCGCTGCGAGCGCTCAAGGAAGGCCGGATCATGTCGCTTCGCTCGATCGAATCGATGATCCTGCCGAAGATGCGGGCGCGCGGCTTCGATTATTTGGGGCCGGAGCTCGACGCCTCCTCGGAGCGATACCGGCTGAAGTTCATGCAGGGCGGCCAGGTCGTCTGGATCGACGTGGATGCGCGCACGGGGCAGGTCATCGGTCATTCCGGTCGCTGAAAGTTTGCTTGGGGATGCGCTCCAGATCGCATTTCTCGGGCTCGGCGCCGCATTCCTCAACAAGCTCTGAGCTGCCGGCGCATTCGCAGATGCGCCTCCCTTCTTACATTCCGCCGATGAAACCATTAGCTGGTGCGCTGGTTGGTTGCGTTCGTGAACGCCGGCAGGCGAGGTCATAGGGGATAAAGATGCGTGTCCTGATCGTCGAGGACGAACCGAATCTGGGGCGCCAGCTCCGCGCCACCTTGGAAGGCGCCGGCTATGCCGTGGACCTCGCTACGGACGGGGAGGACGGGCATTATCTCGGCTCCACCGAAAGCTATGACGCGATCATCCTCGATCTCGGGCTGCCGGAGGTCGACGGCCTCACCGTGCTCGACCGCTGGCGCAAGGAGGGGATCAAGGTTCCCGTGCTGGTCCTCACCGCCCGTGACAGCTGGTCGGATAAGGTGGCGGGGCTCGATGCCGGCGCGGATGACTATCTAGCCAAGCCCTTCCAGACCGAAGAGCTGATCGCCCGTCTCCGCGCGCTGATCCGCCGTGCCTCGGGAAATGCTTCGACGGAGCTTACCGCCGGCGACGTCCGCCTCGACACCCGGTCGGGCAAGGTGACGCTGAACGGCGAGCCGGTGAAGCTCACCGCGCAGGAATATAAGCTCCTCTCCTACCTCATGCACCACAAGGGCAAGGTGGTTTCGCGGACCGAGCTTATCGAACATATCTACGACCAGGACTTCGACCGCGATTCGAACACGATCGAGGTGTTCGTCACCCGCATCCGAAAAAAGCTCGGGCCCGATGTGATCACCACCATCCGCGGCCTCGGCTATTCGCTGGAGGAGCCGGCGGGGTGATTGGCCGGCTCCCCGGTCGCGTTACGCTCGTGCGGACTTCTGGATGACGTCCGCTTTCCCAGCCCCCACGGCGCGCACCGAAGATGCGGTGAAGGCCAAGCGCCGCTACACCGGTTCGCTGACGCGGCGAATGGTCGTCGTCTCGGCGATCTGGATCGTCCTGCTGCTCGGCGGGGGCGGCTATGCGCTTGATCGGGTATTGACGGACGCCGTCGAGCGCAACTTTGATGCCTCGCTCGATTATGTGCTGACCGCCCTCATCGCGTCGGCCGAGATCGGGCCGGAGGGGGAGATCGTCCTCAATCGCCCCCCCGCCGACCAGCGCTTCCTTGAGCCAGATTCGGGCGTTTACTTCCAGATCAGCGCTATTCGCCCCGGCGGCGCAACGCCGGGCACGACAGACCTCGATTTCCCCTCCCGCTCTTTATGGGACAGGCGGCTGCAGGTGCGCGGCGG
>JALYGI010000245.1 GCA_030777185.1 Pseudomonadota bacterium | reverse complement strand
GACTGAAAGACTCCGCCATCGCTGGCGCCGATCGTCTCGGTGCGGCCGACAATCTCTCCGTGTTCCTCCTCCACCCGCAGATGGTGCGCGAGCCTCACCCCTTCTGCATCGCAATGCGCAAAGGCGGTCGGCTGGCCGGTGCTCATCACACGGTCGATTGCGCCGCGAGCAGCCCGGCGCCCCTCGGCATCCAGCTTCCGGAACAGCTCCAACAGGCTCACGCGCTGGTCTTGATCACCGCCAAGGCCAGCCTTTCGGGCGAGCGCCGGGCTCAGCTCCACCGTGGAGGTACCCGGCTGCCAGCGCCAGGACGATTTTCGAATTTGTGCGATCTGCTCGGCGCGCCGCGAAGCCGTCGCCGGCCCGCCGACGCGCTCCGCATGCCGCTGCGCGAACTGGACGGCCTGGACGAATTCCTGATCGCCGAACGGGCTCGCCAGGAAATGAGTGGCGCCGTCGCTCAGGAATTGATCGAGGGCAGAGCTGTCGTTGCGGGACACGAGAACAAGCATTGCCGATGCATTCGCCTCGACCGCGTCCGCGAGCAGGCGCACGCCCTGAAATCCCTCCGACAAAGCACCGCGTGCATCGACCACCGCTACCGATGCGCCGGACGAGACGAAGCGGCTCTCGACATTGGCGCTCCTGCGCGCGGCGATCGGCTGCCATCCGGCCTGTTCGGCCACCTGGGTCAGCTCGTCGCGATGCCGGAACGAGAGGATGAACAGTGGCACCGAGGCCCCCGCCGTCATTTACTTGTCCTCTCGATCGCTAGGGTCATGCGTAGATTTGGGGTCTACTCTTCCCGCTTTCCCTCAACAATCTGTTTAGATCGGCTGTCCCTCCCCGAAACAGCCTCTCTTGCCGGTGCACGATATCGGCCCTAGCAACTGCATGATGACCGCCAATGCCGACCGACCGACGGCTCTCCTGGCCTCCCCCGCCGAAGCCGCGCAGGCCGCTGAGGCCATGCTCCGCGAGCGCTACAGCTTCGTGCCGCTGGAGGAAGCTGAGCAGGTTGTGGCCCTCGGTGGTGACGGCTTCCTGCTCCACACCCTGCACGAGATGCTGAAGCGCCGGAAGCTTTGTCCTGTGTTCGGCATGAACCGCGGGACGATCGGCTTCCTCATGAACGAGTGGCGGATCGATGGGCTTAGGGAACGGGTCAACCGGGCGCGTGCCTTTTCGGTCGTTCCGCTGAGGATGGACGCGGTTCGTGTCGGCGGCGAGGCGCTCAGCAATCCTGCCATCAACGAAGTCTCCCTGCTTCGCGAAACGCGCCAAACGGCATGGATCGAGGTGTCGGTGAACGGGCGCGTCGTGCTTCCCGAGCTGGTCTGCGACGGGGTGCTGGTGGCAACACCGGCGGGTTCGACCGCTTATAATCTATCGGCGCAGGGCCCGATCCTTCCGTTGGGATCCAACCTGGTGACCCTGACGCCGATCAGCCCCTTCCGGCCTCGCCGCTGGCGCGGCGCCCTCATCCCGGATGACCTGAGGATTGAATTCCGAGTGCTCGATCCGGTGAAGCGCCCGGTGTCGGCCGTTGCCGATCAGCTCGAGGTCCGCGACGTTTCGACCGTCACGGTCCGTGTTGATCGAAGCCTCGCCTTGACGCTGCTCTTCGATCCCGAGCACGCGCTCGACGAGCGGATCACCATGGAGCAATTCGCCGTCTGAGAGTCTGGTCGGGAATGCTGTTCCGGCCAGCTCCCCCACCCGGCCTTCCGATCCAATCATACTGTCGTCGGGAGGCTGGTGGGGGCGCGGGCTGGCGCCGAGCCCAAGACATGCGCTCTTGAGCGCATTTTCAAACAGACTCTGAGGCGGCGCAAATGCTTGCAGTCCGGAAAAACATGCTGCTATAGGCCGCCTGCCTTCGAGGCTGCTCCCCGGTAGCTCAGCGGTAGAGCAACCGGCTGTTAACCGGTTGGTCGATGGTTCGAATCCGTCCCGGGGAGCCACACTCTCACGCAATGATCGCCGCTGGTCTTGCTATGTTCATCCGGCATGGTGCATCCCCTGTGGGAAGAAGATGAGCAAGTCCCTGTACGCAGTGCTGAACGTCGCGCCGGATGCGGATCCGGCCGTGATCGAGGCTGCCTACAAGGCGCTGATCAAGAAATATCATCCGGACATGCTGGCCGGGGCTCCGGGCGGGGATCTGCGCCGGGCCGCCGAAATCAACGAAGCCTTTCAAGTGCTTCGCGATCCCGAGCGGCGGGCCCGCTACGACAATGACGAGCGGGCGCGTCAGGATGCCTTTCGAAGAGCGGCCGCAGCCGCCTCAGGTCCCGCCCTCTACCATCCGCCGCCGCCCAGGCGCCGCCGGAAATCAAGATGGCCGGCCTTGCTGCTGCTCGTGGCCGCGGCAGCCGCCTTCATCATCTGGCGGGAAACGGAGGCGGGCCAGCGCTTCTTCGGCGGCGGTGAAAGCTCGTTCGCGCTCCAAGCGGCGCGCACGGGAAATCCCGCTGCCGTCCGTGTCAAGGACGTCGATCGGGCGTTTGACGAATTCCGGAGGATCAGGGATCGGACAGGCCTGCTTGGGCTCTCTTCCTTCAGTCAGGACTGCTTCGCCGGTCAGAGCCGCTCGCAAAGCGCCATCGAGTTCGATTTCTGCGTGGCGTTCGACCACGCCGCGGCCGATTATGACGCGAAAATAGCCGGCGACGATCTTCCGCAGCTTCCTCGCTTTCGTCCGGACGAGCTCAACAGCCGACATGAGTGGGCGGCGCGGCTGATTTCCTCCGACGAGAAATGGATAAGCGCACGCCTGGTCCAGCTTCGCGCGCTCACATCGGAAAGGCTTCAACCGCCGGCGTCCCAGCCCCTTCGGGCAGTCTCGGCACCTTTGCTCGCGCAGGCGGGGAGAACTGCCAACGTGCGACCGGCCACGAACGTCCGCAGAAGCAAGCCCGCCCACTACGCTCGAAATCGCAAGCCCGCGAGGCGCCAAAGCGCGCGTCGCGCCGATCGGGACTTTCTCGAGCGCGAAGGCTATATCTACTAGGGCCTGGTTGCTCCTCTTCCGCCTTGCCGTGCCGAACGGCGGCTGAGCCGGCTCGATCCCGCGCCCGGGCCGCCGTTCCGCATGGCCTGTCCCACATCCCGCCGGGGCGAGAGCGAACCGGACCCGGAACATTGTCCCAAGCCCGGAAGTTTGCAGAGCAGTATCAGGAGGTCCAAGATGGCAACCACAACTGAAACGAAAACGAGTTCGAAGAAGAGCAACCAGTCGAACAGCGACCGGCTGTGGGATTGGGGAAACAGCAATTCCGGCGTTCTGATCGGCGCAGCCGTTGCCGGCGCCGCCGTGGGCCTTGCCGCCAACATGGGGCGCAAGCTTTTCGTCCAAATGACAAGCGCCACCTCAGGCGACTGGCTCGACGCGCTGAAGACCGAGCATGCAATGACACTCGCCATCTTCGACAAGATCGAGACGACCGACGACAGCCAGACCGGCCAGCGCACGGCGCTGCTCGCGAAGCTCAAATATGCCCTCAGCAAGCATGCGATCCAGGAAGAGATGGTCATCTATCCGGCGCTGCGGCAGGCCAATCATACCAGTGATGCCGATCACCTGTCCGAAGATCACGGCTATGTGAAGACCTATCTCTACGAACTCGAGACGCTGCCGAAGGACAGTCCCGACTGGCTCGCCCGCGTGCGCGATTTCCGGCAGATGATCGAAGGCCATATGGGCGAGGAAGAGAATGACGTCTTCCCCCGCTTCCGCGAACTGCTCTCCGAAGAGCAGAATTCGCGCATCACCGCGATGATGAACAAGGAAGGCTTCAAATTCGCCTGAAGCAAGGCATCCCCTCCCCGATGGGGAGGGGATGACAAATCCCGGTAATCCAGTGGAAGCGGGTGGCGCTTCCACCTGAACCGATCAGACCCTAGCCCAGCTGCCCGTGACAGTGCTTGAACTTGCGGCCCGAGCCGCAGGGGCATGGTGCGTTCCGGCTGACCGGCGGTATATCCTCCACGGCAACATCTCCCCCGAAATCGGCTTCCGGCATCTCGGGCCGCGGCATCTGAAGCGGTGGCAAGCGCGACAGGACATTGCCGGTGGCTGCATCGATGTCGGCCGTATCGTCATCCCCCGAAAACGGATCGATATGGTGGGTGATGAAGTCCGGCATCTCGGGCAG
>JALYGI010000244.1 GCA_030777185.1 Pseudomonadota bacterium | reverse complement strand
GCCCGTCCTCGACATAGGGCACGTCCTCGATCTTGACGGTGAGCAGCAGCACCCGCTCGTGCAGCACCTTGTTGTGCTTGAGATTGTGCAGCAGGGCGTGAGGAATGCCATCGGAGGACGTCGTCATGAACACCGCCGTGCCCGGAACCCGCGTGGCGCTGTTGGCCGCCGACTTGATGAAGATGTTCATCGGCATCGCCGATTCGTTCATTCGGCTGATCATCAGCTTCCGACCCTTCGCCCAAGTGGTGAGGAAGGTGAAGACCGCCACCCCAACCAGAAGCGGGAACCAGCCGCCGTCCGGCACCTTGGTGAGGTTCGCTGCGAAATAGGCGATGTCGACGATGAAGAAGACCGCGAGCAGCGGCAGCGCATAGACCGGTCTCCAGCGCCAGACGGTGAAGAGCAGCACGGCAAGAAGGCAGGTGTCGATCAGCATCGCCCCCGTCACGGCAATTCCATAAGCCGAGGCGAGGCTCGAGGAATTGCGGAAGGTGAGGACCAGCACCATCACCATCACCATCAGCGCCCAGTTCACCACCGGGATATAGATCTGGCCGTGGGCGGCAGCGCTGGTGTGGGTAATCCGCAGGCGAGGCACGAAGCCGAGTTGGATTGCCTGCTGAGTCACCGAGAAGGCGCCGGAAATCACGGCCTGGCTGGCGATGATCGTCGCCAATGTCGCGATGAAGACCAAAGGCAGCCTGAACCATTCAGGAGCGAGCATGAAGAATGGGTTCGCGATCGCATCCGCATCCCGGATAAGAAGCGCCCCCTGCCCCAGATAGTTGATCATCAGCGCGGGCATGACGAAGTAGAACCAGCCGCGCTGGATCGGCTTCCGGCCGAAATGGCCCATGTCGGTGTAAAGCGCTTCCGTGCCCGTCACGGCGAGCACCACCGAGCCGAGCGCAAGGAACGCAAGCCACTTGTCGATGATGAAGAAGTTGAGGGCGTACCAAGGGTTCAGCGCCTGGAGAATGCTGAGGTCCTGCGCGATGCTGATCCCACCGAGCACGGTCAGCGTCAGGAAGTAGACGCAGACGACCGGCCCGAACACCGCCCCGACCTTCGCGGTGCCCTTCCGCTGGATTAGGAACAGCCCCACCAGGATACCGAGCGCGATCGGAACGACGAGCGGCTGCAGCCGCGCCTCCACCACCGTCAGCCCCTCCACCGCGGAAAGCACGGAAATCGCCGGCGTGATCATCGAATCGCCGTAGAAAAGCGAGCAGGCGAAGACGCCGAGCAGCACGATCCCCGCCGACCAGCGTATGTTTCCGCCACCCTTGCGGGAGATCAAGGCCAAGAGCGCGAGGCTGCCGCCCTCACCCTTGTTATCCGCGCGGGTGAGGATGGTGATGTACTTGATCGTCACCACCAGCATCATCGACCAGAAGATCAGCGAAAGGACGCCGAAGACGTGGATCCGATCGATCGCCAACGGATGCGCGCCAGCAAACGTCTCGCGAAAGGCGTAAAGTGGGCTGGTGCCGATGTCGCCGAAGACCACCGCCATCGCCCCGACCGTCAAGCTGGCCAGGCTTCCGCCATGCTGATGCACGCTGGCCGGCGGGCGATCCGCGGGCAGTTGGGGGGCAGCTGCGGTGTCGGTCATCGGCTGGGAGAAGGCGGGAGGCCTTGGAACCTTTCGAGCAAAGCCCTGGACCCGCCAGGCGGCGACGCGATTAGCATAGCCCCGACGCCCTCGCAACGGAGACAAATGGGATTGTCCCCCCTATAGACGCCCCACCCGAACAGAGGATGGAGTCGAAGATGCGCGTCGGCGTGCCGAAGGAAATCAAAGTTCATGAATACCGGGTTGGTCTGACGCCCCCGTCCGTCGCCGAATTGGTGTCGGCAGGTCATGAAGTCGTCGTCGAAACTCGGGCCGGGATGGGCATCGACTTCGAAGACCAGGATTATATCGACGCGGGAGCGCGGATCGCGCCGAACGCGGCCGCCACCTTCGCCGAATCCGACATGATCGTGAATGTGAAGGAGCCGGAGCCGCAGGAGATCGCGCTGCTGGAGCCCCGCCACCTCCTCTTCACCTATCTCCATTTGGCTCCCGATCCCGAGCAGGCACATGGCCTCCTGAAGTC
>JALYGI010000243.1 GCA_030777185.1 Pseudomonadota bacterium | reverse complement strand
ATCCTCCTGCTCTCGCCGGCTGGTAAGCCACCGTCCCGGACAAGCGCAAGCCGCGCTTGCTTTTTCGCCCTGCTTCCGCCATGAGGACCCTCATCCGGGGCGGAGAGCCAATCTCCAGCCCCGGTTTATCATTTGACGACAGCCGGAGGGGCGCCCGCATTGGGCGGCGTCAGCGATCGGCCAAAAGAAAAGGACTTGGAGCATGCCGCTTTACGAGCATGTCTTTCTCGCGCGTCAGGACCTGGCCCAGGCTCAGGTGGACGCGCTGGCGGAAACCGCCACCAACATCATCGAATCCAATGGCGGACGTGTTGTCCGGACGGAAACCTGGGGCCTGCGCAACATCGCGTATCGCATCCAGAAGAACCGCAAGGCGCATTATGTCGCTCTCGACTTCGAGGCTCCGGCCCCGGTGGTCGCCGAGCTCGAGCGTCAGACCCAGATCAACGAAGACGTCATTCGCTACATGACCATCCGCGTCGATGCCCATGAGCAGGGCCCGTCGGCGATGATGCGCCGGAGCGAGCGGAGCGAGCGCGGTGACCGCGGCGATCGTGGCGACCGCGGCGGACGCGGGCGCGACGACGATCGCGGCGATCGCGGCCCCCGGCGCGAGCGCGCCGAGTTCGACGCGTAAGAGGAGCTAAGACATCATGGCACGCCCATTTTTCCGCCGCCGCAAGACCTGCCCCTTTTCAGGCAACGACGCGCCGAAGATCGATTACAAAGACGTTCGTCTGCTCCAGGGCTTCGTGTCCGAGCGCGGTAAGATCGTCCCCAGCCGCATCACCGCGGTGTCAGCAAGGAAGCAGCGCGAGCTCGCCACGGCGATCAAGCGCGCCCGCCATCTCGGCCTTCTTCCCTACGTCGTGAAATAAGGAGCGAAGAGCAATGGAAGTCATTCTGCTCGAACGCGTCGAGAAGCTCGGCGCCATCGGCGACGTCGTCAAGGTGAAGAACGGCTTTGCCCGCAACTTCCTCCTTCCCAATGGCAAGGCGCTGCGCGCCAATGAAGCCAACCGCAAGGTCTTCGAAGCCAATCGCGAGCGCATCGAGGCGCAGAACGCCGAACGTCGTTCGGCCGCGGAGAAGGATTCGAAGAAGATCGACGGCGCCACCGTGCAGCTGATCCGCCAGGCGTCCAACGTCGGCCAGCTCTACGGCTCCGTGTCGGCCCGGGACCTCGCCGAGGCACTTGAAGCTCAGGGCCACAAGCTTGCCAAGAACCAGATCGTCCTCGATCGCCCAATCAAGTCGATCGGCATGCAGGAGGTTCGGGTTGCGCTGCACCCCGAAGTCTCCGTCACGATCCGCGTCAACGTGGCCCGCTCGCCTGAAGAGGCCGAGCTTCAGGCGCAGGGGGTCGACGTCATGAGCGACATGTTTGAACGTGACAATGCCGGCTTCACCGAGGATTATGATCCGAACGCGGAGCCCGGCGCCACCGCCGAGACGCAAGAAAGCAGCGCCGGCCAGGGCGAAGCCGCAAGCGCGGCCTGAGCCGCTTCATCATGAGCCAAAGAAGGCCGCCCGCTCTCCCGACCGGGCGGCCTTTCTTGTGCCGATCTGGCCTCACCGAATCTGTGACAGCTCCACGTTCCGGCTCTCGCGGGCCAACAGGGCGGACATGCCGCTGATGACGCAGGCGACCGCGACATAGATCGCGACCGGAACGGCGGATTCGTTGGCATCATACAGCAACAAAGCAATGATCGGTGCGAGCGAGCCCGCCACGATCGAGGTGAGCTGGTACGCGATCGACACACCCGAATAGCGGATGCGGGTGGGGAACAGCTCGGTGATGAATGCCGCCTGCGGCCCATACATCGCGCTGTGGAGCACAAGACCCACCATGATCGCGGCTACGATCGCGCCCGCGCTGCCGCTCCCCAGCAAGGGGAAGAAGGCGAACATCCAGACCGCCAGCCCGAACCC
The DNA here is from genome assembly GCA_030777185.1 of Pseudomonadota bacterium. Taxonomy (GTDB): domain Bacteria; phylum Pseudomonadota; class Alphaproteobacteria; order Sphingomonadales; family Sphingomonadaceae; genus Allosphingosinicella. The sequence continues at coordinate 1,829 of JALYGI010000243.1, read as the reverse complement.
GCCTGCAGCATAAACCGGCCGCCGCCCGACCCGATCAGACAGCAGCGCCAGCAGCGGGATCGCGAAGAACTGCACCGCGGCCCCGATCAGCAGCGCGTTCAGCGCTGTGCTCCGGCTCTCCGCGGCAACTTCCACCAGATAGGTCAGCGAGAAGACGGTCAGAATGTAATAGGAGATATTCTCGCCGACCCGGAGGCCCGCACCCAGCAGGATCGCTTTCGGCCGCTCACGGATGACGTCCATCGCCGGCAGCTTGGGAGGCGCCTCCGCCTCCTCCAGCGCCTGCTCGAACATCGGGCTTTCGGAAACCCGGTTCCGAATATACCAGCCGACCGCCACCAGCACCGCCGACAGCAGGAACGGCACCCGCCAACCCCAAGCGAGGAAATCCGCCTCGCTCTGGACGCCGGCCATCAATGCCAGCACGCCGGCCGACAGCAGGCTGCCCGCGGCAACGCCGGCCTGCGGCCAGCTCGCCCAGAAGCCGCGGCGGCGGCTGTCGCCATGTTCTGCTTCCATCAACACCGCCCCGCCCCATTCACCGCCGACTGCAAAGCCCTGCACCAGCCGCAGCAGAACGAGGCCTATCGGAGCCCAGATGCCGATTTGAGCATAGGTCGGCAGCAGCCCGATCAGCACCGTCGCTACCCCCATCAGGACGAGGCTCAGCATGAGCAGCCGCTTCCGCCCGATCCGGTCGCCGTAATGGCCGAAGACGATGCCGCCCACCGGCCGGGCAACGAAGCCGACAGCATAGGTGCCAAGGGCAAGCAAGGTGCCTAGCCTGGGGTCGCCCGAGGGGAAGAAGAGTCGGTTGAAGACGAGCGCGGCCGCCGAACCATAGAGAAAGAAATCGTACCACTCGATGGTCGTACCAACCAGACTGGCCATGACCACCCGCTTCAGCGGCGTCTTCTCGCCTGTGACAGCGGCCCCGCTTTTTCCCATCCTCATCGCCTTTTTCTGCCTGTTCTGAACCGCAGACTACAGGGGCGGCTGATCCGGGCAACCCAGCGCTTCGGTCAGGCGGTGGAGAAGCGGCCATTGGCTTTCCAGCAGCTTCTCCCAGGCGGCCGCGACACTGAACCATTCGGCCCGGTCCACCTCCGGGAAGGATTGAGTGCGTCCGCTCCGCGGGGGCCATTCGCATTCGAACCTGTTGCTGACGATGCTGCGAGGGTCGAGATCGCCTTCGAGGGCGAATGCCTCCACGATCTTGCCGCCCTTCTGCCGGATCTCTCCCAGCGCCATCAGCTCCCCATGAGGGACGATGCCGAGCTCCTCCTCGAATTCCCGCCGGGCGGCCGCGGCCGCGTCCTCTTCTTCGCCGATCTCCCCCTTCGGGATCGACCAGGCACCCCCATCCTTGTTGCGCCAGAAGGGCCCGCCCGGATGAACAAGCAGAATGCTGAGGTCAGCGCCGTCGGTTCGATACATGAGGATGCCCGCACTACGCTTTGCCAAGGCGAGCTCCAGACCGTGTCGTCGGCGTCAATAGCCCATCAGCGCCAGCACTTCCCGGCGGCTGCGCTGGTCGTCCCTGAACACGCCCATCATTCGGCTGGTCGTCATCAACACGCCGGGCGTGCCCACACCCCGCGCCGTCATGCAGGCGTGGCTGGCCTCGATGACGACCGCCACGCCCTGCGGCTTCAAATGATCCCAGACGCAATCGGCAACCTGCGCCGTCAGCCGCTCCTGGACCTGCAGCCGGCGCGCATAGCCGTGGAGAACCCGGGCGAGCTTGGAGATGCCGACCACCCGCTCCGAAGGGAGATAGGCGATCGACGCCTTTCCGATGATCGGCGCAAGATGATGCTCGCAATGCG
>JALYGI010000242.1 GCA_030777185.1 Pseudomonadota bacterium | reverse complement strand
ATCGTGAGCGGCGCCTCGAGATCCATGCCGCCGCGACGGCAGAGAAAGCGGCGCAATATGCGGCCAACACCGAGCGGCTCGAACAGCGCCTGCGGGTGCTGGAGCGGATCGTCACCGACAAGGGCATCGTCGTCGCCGACGAGATCGGAAAGCTTCGCGACGAGCCGTTGAACTGACGATGATCGCCGAAAACGACCCGCAGGGACACAATAGGGAGGAAATGGGAAATGAGCGGCGGCCAAATCATGGTGGTGCTGATCGTGGCGATGGTGATGATCGCCAGCATCATCAAGTCCAGGCACGGATCGCGACACGGCCGCCAGCAGCAGGCCGTTCCGGAGGCTGCCGAGACGAACCGGCTCCGAGATGAAGTGAAGCAGCTGAAGGAGCGCCTTGCCGTGCTCGAGCGGATCACGCTGGAGAAGGAAAACTCGCTGGAGCGTGAGATCGAGCGGCTGAGGGACGGCTAGATGATCGACGCCGCCAGCCTCGTCACGATCGCTTCGACCGGCATGGTCGGCCTCGGCATCGTCAGCACCGCGATGCTTCGCGGCTGGGCCGGCTGGCTCGAAGTGAAGCGCCTGCAGATCGAAGATGGAAGGAGACGCGCCCCGCCCTCCCCCTCGGCCGTAGCGGGCGAGATCACTGTGCTCAAGGAACGGGTTCGGAGGCTGGAAGCAATTGCAAGCGGGGTGGATTTCTAGACGCCCCGTCTGGTAGTCGGGCCGGATGTCCCACCAAAGTCTCAGCGACATCTACGAGGATTACGAGCTTCTCGAGCCGGACGACCGCTACCGGCTGCTGATCGATCTCGGCCGTTCCCTGGAGCCGATGCCGGACGCGCTCAAGACCGATGCAACTCTGGTCCGTGGCTGCTCGGCCTCGGTCTGGGTTTATCCGGTCCAGCAGGATGACGGCAGGCTCCACTTCCTGGCCGACAGCAACGCGGCGATCACCAAGGGCATTATCGCGCTCGTCCTGATGGCCGTGCAGAACCGGACGCCAGAGGAGATATTGCAGGCCGACATCGACGCCGAGCTGGCGCGGTTCGAACTCGGCAAGCAGCTGAGCTCCAATCGAACCCAGGGCATTCCCAACATGATCGCGCTGATCCGCGAGACGGCGGAGCGGCTTAGCAATTAGACGAGCTCCGCATGCCGGGTGGGGATATCAGGGCGAGCGCCGCTCCTCGGCTTTGCGCAGCACTTCATAGGCGGCCTGAATGGCCTGGAAGCGCTTGGCGGCTTCCTCGTCGCCGGGCGTCACATCGGGATGATTGGCCTTCGCGAGCCGGCGATAGGCCGATTTGATATCATCGAAGCTGGCATCACTCTCCACCTCCAACAGGTCGAGCGCGCGCATCTCGTCTCGGCCGCGGCTGCCATCCCCCGGGCCGCCCCACCCATAATATCTGGCGTCCTGGAAACCGCCGGCATCGCGCCGTTCGTCGGCCTCGCGCGCTGCGGCTTCCTCGGCCGTCAGGCCTTCGAAATAATTCCAGTTGCGGTTGTATTCGGAGGCATGACGCTCGCAGAAATACCAGCGATCGCGGCTGTTCGGGGATTTCGGCGCCGGCCGATCGCCGGGATCGCTGCAGCCGTGCCGGTCGCAAAGCCGCACCTGCTCCGTCTCACGCGTGCTCCCATAACCGCGCCAGCGCGGAAATCCCCAGTCGTTCGATCGCGTCTGCCTTGCCATCCGGACCAGATAGAGGCTGCGAGCCCGTCCTGCCACCCTCCTTCGCCAAGGCTGCGGAGCGCAAGCCTGCGGAGCCTTTGGGGAAGCAGGGCCAGAGGGTCTATAAGCCGGGTTCTGTCCTCCTCCGTCGCCGAAGCTTCGCAGGATGTGCGGCCATTCCTCTAGGAGGCGGATTGCTCCGCCCCTCAAGCAACCAACCCGGGCGACGAGCCGGAAGTTGGCCCATTCGGGTCCCCAAAAAGTACTACTTTTTGGGGTGGCCCATTGCCGCCCCTATTCGGTCTTGCTCCCGGTGGGGTTTGCCATGCCGTTCCCGTTGCCGGGCCCGCGGTGCGCTCTTACCGCACCCTTTCACCATCGCAGGGCCGAAGCCTGTGCGACCTGCTTTCTGTTGCACTGTCCCTGAACCAGAAGACGAATCCCCTGGCCCGCCGGGGGTTACCCGGCACCGTCCTTCCGTGGAGCCCGGACTTTCCTCGCCTCGCGCGAACGCAAGCCGCGGCCGCCCGACCCTCTGGCAGAACCAATCTAATCGTCCCCTTGCGGTTTGGGAAGGAGCAGAGCGAGCAGGATCGCGCGGCACTCGCCGTCGATCTCGCCGTCGATCAATTCCGGGCGGAACCGGCGCTGAAAGGCGACAATCGCCGCAAGCTTGTCGCTGACGTCGTAACCAAAGCGTTCGAGCGCAAGCAGGAAGCCCCCGTCGGTCCAGTTGGGATCCATCAAATTCTTGGTCGGCCGCGGCAGCGCCAGCCTCAATTTCGCGAGCCGTCCCCATGGGAAGAGCTCGCCGGGATCCTGTTTGCGGGTCGGAGCGATATCGGAATGCCCCACGACATTGCCGCGCGTGATTCCGTGCCGTTTCATGATGTCGGCGACGAGCGGGATGAGCGCGTCGATCTGCTGATCCGGATAAGGCCGGTAGCCGAATTCATGGCCGGGGTTGACGATCTCGATGCCGATGCTGCTCCCGTTGAGGTTCTGGTTGCCGCGCCAATAGGATCGTCCGGCATGCCAGGCCCGTTTCTCCTCCGGCACCATGCGCAAGATCTGACCGTCTTCGGCGACCAGATAGTGGCAGGAGACCTTCGACTCGGGATTGCGAAGCCAGGCGATCGCCGACGCCGCATCCTTCATGCCGGTATAATGGAGCACCAGGATCGAGATCGGCTTGTCGCGCTCGTCGAAATTGGGCGAGGGGCTGTCGATGATCTGGTTCATGACCTACATGCGCGACAAAGGGGGGCTCTCGTCAAGCCTTGCCAGATCAGGCGAGGCCGGAAAGCGGCGCCGGCTGCTGCGCGGAGTTGCGGATGTAGAGACCGCGATTGTCAGGATCGACGACGAAGTCGCTGCCATGACCGATGATCGTCTCTCCTGCCCCAAGCATCAGATAGCCATCCGGGGCGCTTGCCTCTGCGAGCCGCTGGAACACAGCGGTCCGCGTCGCGTCCGAGAAATAAAGAAGGACGTTGCGGCAAAGGATGACGTCGAACTGACCTCTCGGCGGAGCCTCGGTGAGGTTGTGCACGTCGAAGCGGACCATGTCGCGAAGTTGCTTTGAGATCCGCCACTGCTGCCCCTCCTCGTCCGTGAACCAGCGCATCATCTGGAGGACGGAGAGCCCCCGCTGGACCTCGAACTGGGAATAAACGCCCTGTCGCGCACGTTCGATGGCGGTCCGCGAAACGTCCGTGGCGAGGATGTCGATATTCCACCCCTGCCAGCGCACGCGCTCGTCGAGAAACGACATGGCGAGGGAATAAGCCTCCTGCCCCGTGGAGCAGCCGGCGCACCAGATCGAGATCCTCTTTTCGGCTTCGCGGGCGCGCTGGAGGCGTGGAAGAACGCCTTTCAAAACGAGGTCGAACGTTGCGCGATCCCGAAAAAAGAAGGTCTCGTTGTTGAGAAGAGCATCGACGACTTCGCCTGCCAGCCATGGCTCACGGCCCGCGACGAGCGAGGTGATCAGCTGATCGAGCGAGGTGATGCCACGGTCGCGCATCAGCCCGCCGAGGGCAGTTTCGATTCGCCAGCGCCGGCTCATGGTGAGCTGCTGCCCTGTGCGGGTTTCGAGCAGGCCGGCAAGGATCCTGCTGGAGACGTCGCTCACTTGCACGCGCGACCCTCCGCACGGGCTGCGATACGCAGGGCAAGCTCGGCCGGCGCGAGCACTGCCGAGGCGAGACCGGCTTCGGCGACCGCCCGGGGCATCCCCCACACCGCCGAGCTTTGCTGGTTCTGGACCAGAATTGTTCCGCCGCGATCGACGATGCGGGCGCTTCCCACAAGGCCGTCACGGCCCATGCCGCTGAAGACGATGCCAAGGGCGTTCCTGCCGTAAATCTCACTCACCGACCAGAGCATCGTATCGAC
>JALYGI010000241.1 GCA_030777185.1 Pseudomonadota bacterium | reverse complement strand
AAGCGCTGCGACCAAAGACGATCAGGCTCCAAGCCCTCTAGAACCTCATCCGAACACCAACTGTGAGGCCGTGGATGTCATAGCCACCGGAAATCTGCCCATGATAATCCGCCACCATGGCGATCGGGCTGTCGCCCGCGATCGTGATACCCGCTCCCACAGCAAAATAATCGTCGCTGAGCGGCGTCGTGGTCACCGTGAAGGGTGCGCCGATCCCGGCTCCGTTGAACGAGGCGCTGATCAGCCGTGCCTCGTCATTTTCGAACTCGCGGCGATATTCGCCCTTGAGCCTCGCCCGCAGCGTTGCACCGCCGACAACGGGTGTGCCGAAGGCTGCCCGGACGCCGGCGACGCCCTGAAGCGATTCCACATCCTGGCGTCCAACGCTGAGGTTGGTGAACCCCGGCCCTTCGTTGAAGGCGTCGATCCGTACATCGGCATAGCGTACGCCGACATAAGGCTCGAGTTCAGCACCGGCGAAATCCGCGCAGAGCCCGGTCGTGGCCGAAAGCGAATAATGCCGGGCGTCGCTCTCCGCGTCCGAGCTGTTCGAGAAGGTGCCGAACGACATGTTGCGCCTCAGCTTGAGGTCGGTCCTGCCGTAGCTTCCGACCAGGTCAACGAAGAGGGGTCCGAAGCCAAGCGCGCCATAGCCGCCGACGAACCAGGTCTCAGCCCGGCTGTTCGGGCTGAGTCGGCTGAGCCGCACATCGGCGGCGTCGTAGCCGCCGGTTATCCCGATCAATGTCGTCGGTGCGAGCCGGAAATCGAGGCCGCCCATCACACCCGTCGATCCGTAGTCGATCTCGTCGCGGCCGCCGCGTGCCTCGAAGTCGCCGGTCCGGCCCGTGCCGACAAGGAAGCCGCCAATGCCCCGCTCAGCATCGATCACCGCTCCGCCGGCGCCACCCGGCGTGCCGCCGTGCCGAACGTCATACAGGTAGGTTCTGACCGTCCCGTCGACCAGCTCGTTCGTCTGAAGGATGACATCGGGCAGGATCCCGAACGCCTCGGGGCTCAACTGAGCGAAAGCCGTCGCGCGACCTGCCTGGCCGAGCGCGTCGAGGTTGTTCAGGAAGGGAATGAGGCCGGGGCTGACGCCGGTAAAGTTGTCGAACTGTCCGGCGATCGCGCGCTGATTGTCCGTCAGACCGCCCTCGGCCGCGAAGGCGACTGGGATGAAGGCCAGGCCCTCGAGCACCCCGGTTGCAAACTGCCCGATGAAGGTGGCCGCGCCCGTTTGAAGATTGATCGAAAAAAGGTTCGTGACGCCGTTCTGCACGACACTCACCCGATTGTCGCCGGCCGCGGAGATGTCGAAGCCGGAAACTGTTCCAGCCGCCCTTCCGCCAAGGCCGCCGACGACGTTGAGCGTGCCTGCGATGGGCGGGTTCTGAATTTGAAGGAGGCCGGTTTGCGTGTTGATGACGAAAAGCGTGGTGGTCGTCGCACCCGGCACGTTGTTGGTGTACGCCGCAGCCGTGTTGCCGCTGACCCTGATCGGCCGGCCGCCAACCTGAATGTTCAAGTTGCCGTCGACAATGACGGCGCCCGTGTCGGGGTTGATGCGGAGGTTCTGGCCAGTGTTGCTGACGAGCCGGATGCGGTCAACGGTCGGGTTGAAGTCGAACCCGAATCGTGTGCCCTGGAGCGCGATGGGGCTGCCGACGGCCGTCGCCACGCCGCTACGAGGATTGATCGCGTAAAGCTGTCCGGTGTTGCTGAGGCCATAGAGGACCCGCCCGGACACCGCCGGGCGAGCATCGATTGCGACGATCGACTGGCCCGCGCCGAGGCCGGTAATGGCCGTGGTGCGTCCGCTGGTTCCAGGGGACGTACTGCTAGTGGTAACAATCGTATTCCCGCCACGAATGGCGCCGAGCTCTTGGGCTGTTGCGGCCGTCGAAAGGCAGCTCGCCCCGAGCAACAAGGCGGTGGATGTGCGGAGTATCTTGGCAATCATGGAAGTGCCCCTTCATTGAATTGAGTCGAGCCTGTCGAAAATTCGGAACCGAACAGCGAAACGAGGCGAGCCGGAGGCTTATCTATCACCGGCGCGCCTTTCGCCGTTCAGAACTCCACTGGCTTCTCGGTAAGGCTGACCGGCGGAAGGTCGATCGCCGCGACGTCGCGGGGCTTCGAGTTCGCACTCGCCCGCGACATCGTTGCGAATTCCTCGCCGAATTTTTCCTCCAGCGCCGCCGACGCCTGTTCAGGCGCCGGCTGCACTGCAGATACGTGGTCGTTGCAGCCGCTCAGGCCCAAGGCCGAGGCTGCAAGGAGCGCGGCCGAGGCCGCCCCCCGCGGGTATTTTCCCGCACGCCTCACTGAGCCTCCGGCTCCGATGCCGCCGGCTCCGCTGCCGCCGCCTCCGCAGGCACCGGC
>JALYGI010000240.1 GCA_030777185.1 Pseudomonadota bacterium | reverse complement strand
AGATTGTCGCGCGTTGCGATTTCGATCTTTCGCAGCTTTGCTATCAATATCCTGAAGAGGCGGTGCTCCCGGGCATGACCGCGCAGCAGGCACTGGAAAAGCTGACCTGGGAGGGCGCCCGCCGCCGTTACCCCCAGGGCGTCCCGCAAGAGGTTTCGAAGCAGCTCGGCCATGAGCTCGACCTCATTGGTCGCTGCAAATATGCGCCTTACTTCCTGACCGTGAACTCGATCGTTCAGTTTGCGCGCGGCCAGAAAATTCTCTGTCAGGGCCGAGGTTCGGCAGCCAATTCGGCGGTCTGCTACGTGCTCGGCATCACAGCCATCGATCCCACGAAATTCCAGCTCCTGTTCGAGCGCTTCATCTCGGAGGAACGGCGGGAGCCGCCCGACATCGATGTCGATTTCGAGCATGAGCGGCGTGAAGAGGTGATTCAGTGGATCTACAAGACCTATGGACGCCATCGTGCTGCGCTTACCGCTGTTGTCAGCCGCTACCGCTCTCGGGGTGCGGTGCGCGACGTCGGCAAGGCACTGGGTTTGCCGGAGGACGTGACCGGCGCTCTGGCTGGCCAGATCTGGGGCTGGTCGCAGGAGGGGGTCACCGAGCGCCATGTTGCCGAATTGAACCTGGACGGCAGCGATCCGCGTTTGGCGCTGACGCTTCAACTCGCCCGTGAGCTCATTGGAACGCCGCGGCACCTCAGCCAGCATCCGGGCGGCTTCGTGCTCACGCAGGACCGGCTCGACGAGCTCGTCCCGATCCAGCCGGCGGCGATGCTCGATCGGCGTGTGATCGAGTGGGAGAAAGATGACATCGAAGCCCTCGGCTTCATGAAGGTGGACGTGCTGGGCGTCGGCATGCTGGGCTGCATGCGCCGTGCCTTTGATCTTCTTCGCAAGGAGAAGAGCATCGATACCGATCTTGCCGGCATCCCCTTGGATGACAAGCCAACTTACGAGATGATCCAGCGCGCCGACACTTTGGGCGTGTTCCAGATCGAAAGCCGGGCGCAGATGAGCATGCTCCCGCGGATGAAGCCGAAGGAGCTGTACGATCTCGTCATCGAGGTGGCGATCGTGCGGCCTGGGCCGATCCAAGGGGACATGGTGCACCCCTATCTTCGCCGGCGCGAGGGGAAGGAAGAGGTGGATTATCCATCCCCTGAGCTGAGAGCGATCCTCGAGAAGACGCTTGGAGTTCCGCTGTTCCAGGAGCAGGCGATGAACGTGGCGATCGTCGGCGCGGGCTTCACGCCGGGTGAGGCCGATGCGCTTCGCCGTTCGATGGCCACCTTCAAATTCACCGGCGGCGTGGGCGAGTTTCGCGACAAGCTCATCAATGGGATGATCGCCAACGGCTACAAGAGGGACTTTGCCGAACGCACTTTCAAGCAGATCGAGGGCTTCGGCAGCTACGGATTCCCGGAAAGCCACGCGGCAAGCTTTGCCCTGATCGCCTATGCCTCATCATGGATGAAGTGCCACCATCCGGACATTTTCTGCGCCGCGCTTCTCAACGCGCAGCCGATGGGCTTCTACGCCCCGGCGCAGATTGTCCGCGACGCGCGTGAGCATGGCGTCGAGGTGCGCCCGGTTTGCATCAATCGGAGCGAATGGGACTGCAGGTTGGAAGGGGGGGAGGAGGGAGAAGGGGGCTATCTCCCCCTCCGCCTCGGCATGCGGATGACGTCCGGGCTCAGCAGCAAGGAAGCCGACAAGATCATCGCCGCCCGCGCGTCAGCCGCCTTTGCCTCGGTCGAGGATGCCTGGCGCCGCAGCGGGGTGCCGCGCGCCGCGCTCGAAAAGCTTGCCAATGCCGATGCCTTCCACGCGCTCGGGCTCAGCCGCCGCCAGGCCTTGTGGCAGGTGCGCGGACTTCGCGATGCGCCTTTGCCTTTGTTCGCAGCGGCCGATCTTCGCGAAACGGCGCGCGAGCCTGAAGTGGCGCTCAACCCGATGACCGAGGGGCGCGAGGTGGTTGAGGATTATCGCCACACCCAGCTCTCGCTTCGCGCGCATCCGCTCACCTTCCTCCGCCCGGAGCTGGACCGGCGCGGGATCGTCAGATGCCGCCATCTCGAGCGGGTTAAGGATGGCCGCAAGGTCGAGGTTGCCGGCATCATCCTCGTCCGCCAGCGGCCGGGTTCGACCAACGTCACCTTCATCACCAT
>JALYGI010000239.1 GCA_030777185.1 Pseudomonadota bacterium | reverse complement strand
GGGATCGAGCCCGAGGCCGACCTCAACGAGCGGCCGGCCGATCAGCAGTCGGAGGGCCAGCGGTCCGCCCGCGCGAGTCTCGGCATCACCGTGCAGGCGCTGACGCCGGACGTGGCGCGGTCGCTTCGGATCACCGATCCGAACGCGCGCGGAGTCGTGGTGACTTCGGTCGACCCGAACAGCGATGCTGCGGCGAAGGGCATCCAACAAGGCGACGTGATCCTGTCGGTCAACCAGCGCACCACGGCTACGCCGGAAGAGGCCGCGGCCGCGGTCCAGGCGGCGCGCGGCGCCGGCCGGAACTCGGTCCTGCTCTACGTCCGCCGCGGCAACAACCCGCCGCTTTACATCGGCGTCGATCTCGTCCGCCGCTAGGGTCCAGGTCTGGACACTTAACCTTCCGCACGTCCGGCTTGCCGCGCCTCCTTCCTTCGGGAATAGGTGCGGCGGCCGGGCCTAAGACTTTGATCCGATCAGGCTAAGTCAGCCTGGTTCGTGAATCAGGCCCTAGCGGAGGTGGCGTGAATAGCGGGAGCGGGATCTGCATCGGCCTGGGGAGCAACGGCGATCTCCAGCACCTCGTCCTTAGCCGGGCCAATCGCCACGGCCTGATCGCCGGGGCGACCGGCACCGGCAAGACCGTGACCCTGCAGGGTCTTGCCGAAGATTTCTCGGCGGCGGGCGTTCCCGTCTTCGTCGCGGACGTGAAGGGCGATCTGGCCGGCATGGCCATGCCCGGCTCCCCCACTTCCAAGCTTCACGGCACGTTGACTGCCCGCGCCGCCGAGCTTGGCCTCGCAAATTATTCCTATGCCGACAATCCGGTGGTCTTCTGGGATCTGTTCGGCGAGCAGGGCCATCCGGTGCGCACCACGGTGTCGGAGATGGGGCCGCTTCTCCTCGCCCGCCTGATGAACCTCAACGAGACCCAGGAGGGCGTGCTCAACATCGCCTTCCGGGTGGCAGACGAAGGAGGATTGCTGCTCCTCAACCTCGAAGACCTGCAGGCGCTGCTGCTCCACTGCGCGGAGAATGCATCCGAGCTTTCGGGCCGCTACGGCAACGTCACTCGGCCAAGCATCGGCGCCATCCAGCGGCAGCTCCTCCAGCTCGAATCGCAGGGTGGCGGCAGATTTTTCGGCGAGCCCGCGCTGGAGATCCTGGACCTCTTCCAGCTGGACGAGCTCGGCCGCGGCTTCGTCAACATCCTCGCAGCCGACAAATTGATGACGAGCCCGAAGCTCTACGCGACCTTCCTCCTCTGGCTGCTGTCTGAGCTGTTCGAGGAGCTGCCCGAGGTCGGGGATCCCGAAAAGCCGAAGCTCGTCTTCTTCTTCGATGAGGCGCATCTTCTTTTCGACGATGCCCCGAAGGCACTTCTGGACAAGATCGAGCAGGTGGTGCGCCTCATTCGCTCCAAGGGCGTCGGCGTCTATTTCATCACGCAGAACCCGATCGATATCCCCGAGGAGGTCGCAGGGCAGCTCGGCAATCGTGTGCAGCATGCGTTGCGCGCCTATACTCCGCGCGACCAAAGGGCGATCAAGGCCGCCGCGGAGACGTTCCGGATGAATCCGAGGTTGGACGTCGAGACCGCCATCTCCGAGTTGAAGGTGGGCGAGGCTCTTGTGTCGGTCCTTCAGGAAGATGGATCGCCGACGCCCGTGGAGCGGACCCTGATCAAGCCGCCTCGCTCGCGCCTTGGGCCGCTGACCGAACGGGAGCGGGCGGTGATCCAGGCCGCCTCGCCGCTTTCGGGCAAGTACGACCAGGAGGTGGATCGCGAGAGCGCGGCGGAGATGCTGAAGGCGCGCGGGGAGGAAGCAGCCGCGGCCGCCGCCGCGGAAAAGGCCGAGGCAGCGGAAGCCAAGGCGGCTGCCGTGCGGGCAAAGGACGAGGCGCGGCAGCGCGCCGCCGCGGCGCGCGAGCAGGCGCGGATTGATCGCGCGCGAAGGGCCGATCCGCCGCTCGGCCAGGAAATGGTGCGGCAGGTCGGCAAGGCCGTGCAGCGGCAGATGGTCAACAAAGTTGCCGGCTCGCTCATTCGGGGCCTATTCGGCGGGCTCTTCAGGGGGCGCTGAGACTGAGGCCCTACGCAATCCCATAAAAAGGGCCTGATTCACGCCTTCGGCGGAGGCGCGTAGCGCTTCCACCTCAACCGATCAGGCCCTAGGTTAACACAGGCGCGGCTGTTAGAAGCATTCCGATGGTCCGCCTGATCCTAGCCGCCGCTATGCTGGCCCTGCTTGGCTTGTCCGGCTGCGCGGCGCCGCAGCTTCGGCCGGCTGATAACCGGCTGCTTGGCGGCCGCACCTATGTCGTCACCGGAGCGTCGAGCGGTTTCGGCCGGGGCGTCGCCGAGCGGCTGGGCGCCGGCCGGGCCAATGTGGTGCTCGCCGCGCGCCGCACCGAGCTTCTGGAAGAGGTTGCGGCGCGGATCCGTACGTCTGGCGGCCAGGCGCTGGTGGTGACGACCGACGTCGGCAGGCCGGAGGAGGTCGAGCGGCTTGCTGAGGCCGCCGTCCAGCGCTTCGGCCGTATCGACGTTTGGATAAACAATGCTGCGGTGAGCTCGTTCGGCCGCTTCTGGGAGGTTCCGGTCGCGGATTACTCGCGGATCGTCGACACCAACCTCAAGGGTGTGATCTACGGCAGCCATGCCGCGCTGCGCCGCTTCCGGGATCAGGGCGGAGGAGTCCTGATCAATATCGGATCGGTCGAGAGCCAGGTTCCGGTCGCTTATCATGGCGTATATGCCGCCACCAAGGCGGCGGTGCTCGGCCTTGGCCGAGCGATCAACGAAGAGCTCCGGCTGGCCGGCCTGTCCGGTCGAATAAAGGCTGTAACAGTGATGCCCTGGGCCGCCGACACGCCGTTTTTCCGCCATGCCGGCAATTATACGGGGCACCAGCCGCGGATGATCCTGCTGGACGATCCGCGTCGCGTCGCCGAGGCGATCGTCTGGGTCTCGCTCCACCCGCGCGAGGAGCTTCCGGTCGGCTGGAAGGCGCATGGCGCGGTCACCGCGCACCGGCTGTTCCCCGACCTGACGGAGCGCGTCGCGGCCGATATTCAGCACCGCGAGTTTCGAAAGGGCAGCCCCGCCCCGGCGAGCTCCGGCAACGTGCACCGGCCGATGGAAGAAGGCCGAGAAATCGTGGGCGGCGTTCGGCAGCGGATGAAGCGCGAGGACCAAGCGCGGCGGCGGCAGCAGGGGCACTGATCGCCCGAAAACAATTGCAGCCCTACAGTGGACGCTCATTTCCTCAGTAACCGAACGGCGCCACGCTGCGATGGCCTTCGAGCACATATTTCCGAAGCTCCTCGGCGCTCCAGGCATGTTCGACGCCGAGCTCGCGCTGCTTCACGAGTTCGACGATCGCGCTGTTGACGGGCGCCTCACGGGCAAGCGAGCGGGCGAGCTTCACCACCTCACCGTTGAGATAGTCGATCTCCGTCTCGCGGCCGGCGGCAAAATCGTCGGCCATGGAGGAGCGGGCCTTGGGATCGATCTTCTGGACGCGGAGGAAGAGGTTCTTGAACACGAAGTCCGGCGCGCCGATCGCATGGGGGAGAAGCTTCGCCGGCACCGGCCCGATCTGAGCGGGCTCGATCCCCGCCTGCTTCAGGAGCTCCAGCGCCTCGACGATCGATGCCGCGACGACGCGCCGGTAGTCGCGCTTGCCGAGCTGATCGAGCAAGGTCTCGCCGGATAGCGCGTTCACAGCATTGTTGAGGTTGATGAGCAGCTTGCCCCAGGCGACCGCCCTCATGTCTTTTGCAAGGTCGAGGCGGGCGGGACCGCCTCCGATCCGGGCGGCGATCGCCTGGGTGATTTCATGCTCCTCCGCCACGAGATTGCCCGATGTGCCTTTGTGCCAGCGGCCCTGGCCCAAATGGGCGATGTTGAACGGCACCATCCCCTGCAGCACCCTGAAATGCGGCAGTTTGGCCGCGAGCGTTCCGGCATTGCTGACGCCGTTCTGGAAGCTGATGACGACCGCGCCCTTTTTCGCATGTCGCCCGATCTCCCGAGCCGCCTCCCAGGTGCCGCTGCTCTTCACGCACAAGAGGATGATGTCGGCCTTGCCGAGGATCCCGGGCTTGGTGGCGAATTCGACGACGTCGTGCGCGAGCCGCATCCGCCAGCCATTGAGGTCTGAGAGGCCGAGCCCGTGTTCGGCAATCTCCTGGCCGACCTTGTCGCGACCGAGGAACGAGATCCTGCATCCCGCCGCCTGCCAGGCACCGCCGATGAAGCAGCCGACGGAGCCGGCGCCCATGACGACGATATGCGGCGAGGCGGCCAAGTCAGCCGCGTCCGCGGTAGCCGGGAACGTTCTGGCCGGGCACCCACAGGCCCGCGGGCGGATCGCCCGTTTGCCAGAAGACGTCGATCGGCATTCCGCCGCGGGGGTACCAATAGCCGCCGATGCGCAGCCAGACGGGCTTCATTTCCCCAGTCAGCCGCTCGCCGATGCCGACCGTCACATCCTCGTGAAAGCCGCAATGATTGCGGAAGGAGCCGAGGAAGAGCTTGAGCGACTTGGATTCGACGATCGTCTCGCCCGGCGCGTAATCGATCACGAGATGGGCGAAATCGGGCTGGCCGGTGACCGGACAGAGCGAGGTGAATTCGGGCGCGGTGAAGCGGACGAGATAAGGCCTGCCGGGGCGAGGGTTCGGCACATAGTCGAGCGCCGCCTCCTCCGGCGATGCGGGAAGCGCGCTCGCCTGGCCGAGATATTTAGGCGCCCCCTCTGTCATTCCCCGCCGGCACTTGCGGTCGCCGCCCGAGGGGGTGCCCGCTTCACATGCTGGTCGAGCCAGCGGGTCATTTCCCAAAGGGTGTGCATGACCGATTCGCGGCCGCGATAGCCGTGCGCTTCGAGCGGCAGAACCACATAACGGACGTTTGCGCCCTGGCCTTTCAGCGCCGCATAGAAGCGCTCGCTCTGGATCGGGAAGGTGCCGCTATTGTCGTCGGCTTCGCCGTGGATCAGCAGAATCGGCTCCTTGATCTTCTGAACATGGGTGAAGGGGCTCATCTGCGTATAGGTGTCCACCGCCTCCCAATAGCTCCGCTGCTCGGCCTGGAAGCCGAACGGAGTGAGCGTCCGATTATAGGCGCCGGAACGCGCAATACCGGTGCGGAAGAGATCGCTGTGGGCAAGAAGGTTCGCGGTCATGAAGGCGCCGTAACTGTGCCCGCCCACCGCGATGCGGTCGCGGTCCGCGACGCCCAATGCAACGACGGCGTCCACCGCAGCCTGGGCGCTGGAGACGAGCTGCTGGACATAGGTGTCGTTCGCCTCCGCGCCGTTGGCGCCGATGATCGGCATCTTCGGATCATCGAGGATTGCATAGCCCTGAGTGAGCAGGAACAAGTGGCTGATGCCACCAGGCCGCGTGAAGCGGTTCTGCGTGTCTACCACCTGGCCCGCCACCGCCGGATCGGTGAACTCGGTCGGATAAGCCCAGAGCAGGAGCGGCAGCGGGCCGTCACGCTTCTGGTCGTAGCCGGCGGGCAGATAGAGCGTGCCGCTCAAATCGACGCCATCGGCGCGCTTGTAGGTGACGAGCCGCTGGGTGACGCCGGCGAGCTGCGGCGCGGGATCGGGAAAGCGCGTGATCTGGACCGGCTCGCCGCCCGAGCGGGTGCGCAGGAAGAGGTTCGGCGGATCCAGCCGGCTCTCGCGCCGCGTAAGCAGCCGCTCGCCATTGTCGTCGAGCAACGCGACAAGCGACTCGTAATAGGGCGCCTTGGCTTGCCACAGCCGCTCGGTCTGGCCGCTTGCCACATCCATTCGGGCGAGGAAGGGGAACTCGCCTTCTCGCGAAGCGCCGGGCCCGCTCATGAAGACTCCGCGGCCGTCGGCGGTGAAGTGCATCACCGGGCGGCCTTGCGCGTTGGGGCGCATCACCGGCTCGCCGGGATCGTTGTAACGGTCTTGGAAATTGCGCTCGACGATGACCTTACCCTGACCGGGCTGGGAGGGGTTTACCGCGATGCGCGTCTCGCGCCGGGTGTTCCACCATTGCGAGCGGACCAGCGTATAATCGTCCCGGCCCCAAGTGATGCCGGTGAAACGGTCCTTGACGTCCACGAGCGTGCGCGGAGTCCCGGTGAAGGGCGCGTCGAGCATCAAGACGCGGTCGCGGATCGGCACGTCACGGCGGATGTCGCCTCCGTCCTGCGCTTCCGCCCAGACGAGGGTGGAGGGCCTGTCGGCGCGCCATTGGGCGGAGCGGGGACCGGGAGCAACGGCATCGAATTGGGTGGGGATATCATCCCTCAGCGGGAGGTCCGCGAGCTTGCGGACGACCCTTCCGTTCATGTCGGTGACATTGATCTCGGCCGGGAAGAGCGCGGCGGGGACGACGTAGCTGAATGGCCGCTTGATCCGGGTCTGGAGGAGGTAGCGGCCGTCGGGCGAGACGCTGGCGCCGATCAGCAGGCCCGGGCTGCCGACCATCCGCGGCGCGCCGGCCAGCGGCACGAGTGCGAGCTGGGAGGTGAAATAGTGCGCGAAAAGGGCTTCATCGGTCTGGTTGCGAAGGAGGTCCTGATAGGTGCGCACCGGGGCGGTACGGCCGGCATTCTCCTGCACGAGTGGGCCGGACGGAACGCCGCCGGCAGCGGGGGCGGGGCCGCGCCCGGCCGCAACCATCCGCACCATCAGGCCCGAGCTGTCCGGAAGCCAATCATAGCCCGAACCGAAGGCCGCGTTCACATTCGCGGCAGTGAGCCGGCGAGCCTTGGCCGTGGCAGCATCGGCGACCCAAAGTTCGAGCCCTGTCGGCCGGTCCATCAAAAAGGCGATGCGCTGCCCGTCCGGGGACCAACTCGGCGAGGTGAAGCGGGCGCCTGCGGGAAGCGCGACGCTCCGGGCGGGGCCTGGCCCGACCGGTTGGAAGGAGAGCGCATTGAGCCAGCTCACACGGCTGTTGGCGGGGCCGTTATTGCGCGGGTTGATGCGGTAACCTGCAAGCTTGAGGTCCGGCTCGGCGAGCTCGGCGATCGGCGGAAGATTGGCGCG
The DNA here is from genome assembly GCA_030777185.1 of Pseudomonadota bacterium. Taxonomy (GTDB): domain Bacteria; phylum Pseudomonadota; class Alphaproteobacteria; order Sphingomonadales; family Sphingomonadaceae; genus Allosphingosinicella. The sequence goes on along the minus strand of JALYGI010000239.1, from coordinate 4,287 downwards.
GCCGAGAAGAGCGATCCTGTCGCGGCGCGGATTTACGAGCGGCGCGGGCGTGGGAGGCGTGTCCAGGATCTGCGAAATTGGCGCCGGCGGCGTCATATAGCCGCCGGTGGCGGGCGTGCTCCTGTCCTGAGCCGCCGCGGGAAGCGCCGCAATCAGGACAAGCACCGCCGAAAATCGGGTAAAATGGCCTGACCGCATGAAATTCTCCTAGAGTTGGAACGCGCGCGAGGCAGCTTCTATAACCCAGATTCGAAGCGTCGCCAGCCTTCCGGCAGCCCAGGATCTTACGCTGATCGAGGGCACCCACATCCCGAAAGGCGCCTTGGCTCTCAGCCCTTCCTCTGGCCCAAATCACATGCAATAGCTTGGCCGCTCTGAAGAACGGATCCGTGATGCTCTCGAGACTTCAATCGTCTGCCCTCGTCCTTGCCTCCGCCCTTGCCGCTGGCGTCCCGCTTTACGCGCAGACACCGGCGCCGGGACCGACCCAGCCCAAGGAAGCCGACAAGCCGGTCCCGGCGCCGAACGTCTCGGTGACGCGGCACAGCGGCACGTTCGGCGGGCAGCGGGTCAGCTATTCGGCAATTGCCGGCGAGACCTACCTCAAGGACAAGGACGGCAACCCAAAGGCGAGCATCTTCTCGATCTCTTATGTGAAGGAGCCGCGGGATCCCAATCGGCCGATCACCTTCCTCTTCAACGGCGGCCCGGGATCGGGGTCGCTCTGGCTGCACATGGGCGCTTTCGGGCCCAAGCGCGTCGCAATCCCTTCGGACGCACGTGACGACGGGGCGCCGCCTTATCCGGTGCTCGACAATCCCGACAGCCTGCTCGACGTCACCGACATCGTCTTCATCGATCCGGTTGGGACCGGCTTCAGCCATGCGCTTGGGAAAACCGAGGCGAAGGAATATTGGGGCGTCACCGCCGATGCGAAATCCGTTGCCGAGTTCATCCGCATCTGGCTGAACCAGAACGGCCGCTGGAATTCCCCTAAATATCTCGGCGGCGAGAGCTACGGCACCACCCGCTCGGCCGCGGTGGTCAACGAGCTGGAGGGCACGTTCAACGACGTGTCGCTGAACGGCGTGCTGCTCATTTCCACCATCCTCGATTTCGGGGCGCAGGCGAACGTGCCCGGCAACGAGATGCCCTATGTGCTGTTCCTGCCCTCCATGGCCGCAGCAGCCCATTTTCACGGCAAAGCGCCCGATGCGCCCCCCCTCGAATCCTTCGTCAATGAAGCGCGCGCCTTCGCGATCGGCGACTATGCCGCCGCGCTTCTGAAAGGCAATGCGCTCAAGGGAGACGAGCGCGCTTCGATCCGACAGCGGCTCGCCCGCTATACCGGCCTTTCGGAGCAATTCCTGGAAAAGGCGGATCTGCGTGTCACCGACGATCGCTTCTACAAGGAGCTGCTGCGCGACCGGGGGCTGACCGTGGGGCGGCTCGACGCCCGCTACACTGGCCGCGACTTCGACAATGCGGGCGAGCGGCCGGACAATGATCCGAGCTTCTACGGCATCGACGCGGGCTATACGGCGGCGCTCAACAGCTGGGTCCGGGAGGGCCTCAAATACAAGACCGAGCGGCATTATTCGACCATCGGCGGCGTTGGCGACTGGGATTGGAACATCGGCGGCGGGGAGGCGAGATATTACAAGAATGTCGCGCCCTATCTGGGCAAGGCGCTGCGCGAGAATAGCGGGATGCGGATCTTCGTCGCGCAAGGCTATTTCGATTTCGCAACGCCATTCTTCGGCGCGGAATATTCGCTGAGCCGCACCGGCTTTCCGCAGGACCGGATCGAATATCAATATTACGGGTCAGGGCACATGATGTACGTCCGCGACGACGACCGTAGCAAATTGAGCCGCGACATCAGGACCTTCATCCGCAGGAGGTGAAGCTTTGGATCGAAAGGAATGAGCGTGCGAAGCCTGCTGATCCTGGCTCTGGCGCTTGGCTATGGAGCGGGCGCGGCTGCTCAAGACCTCTCCGACACCCCACCCTTGCTTCAGCCGGCCCATGCCCGGGCGATCGCCAATGAAATCTCGGGATCGGCGGCCAAGCGCACCATTCAGGAATTGTCGCTGCATCACCGGATGCGCGGCTCCACCGGCTTCGGCAACGCCGCCGCGCTGATTCGGCGCGAGCTTGCCCGGCACGGGCTCGACCAGGTCGATCTGATCTCGCTGCCCGCCGACGGAAATGTCTTCTACGGAACCCAGCGTTCCCGCCCGGGCTGGAATGCGAGCTTCGCCGAGCTTTGGGAGCAGAAGCAGGAAGGCGGGCGCTGGACCGACAATGTGCGGATCGCCTCCTGGGCGGACCAGCCGATCGTGCTGGCGCAGGACAGCGTCAGCGGCCGCGCCGAGGCGGAGCTGGTGGATATCGGGGCCGGAACCTCGCCCGCCGATTACGCGGGCAAGGAGCTCAGCGGAAAGCTGCTTCTCACCTCGTCACAGCCCGAGGCTGTCGCGGACATGGCCATCGGCCAGCACAAGGCGGCCGGGATCATCTCCTGGGCTCAGAACCAGCGCCAGGCTTGGTGGGGTGAAGACCAGACCTTGATCCGCTGGGGGCATTTGAAGACATTCGGCGAGCATCCCACCTTCGCCTTCATGGTTTCGCCCGGCCGCGCGCGTGCCTGGCAGGAACGGCTAATGCGTGGCGAAGCGGTCCGTCTGCGGGCCGAGGTCCAGGCAAAGCGGGAGCCGAGCGCCTATCTTATTCCCACGGCGGCGATCCCCGGGCGCGACAAGAGCAAGGAGATCGTCTTCTCCTGTCACCTCGATCATCCCTCGCCGGGCGCGAACGACAATGCCAGCGGCTGTTCCGCCATTCTGGAGATCGCGCGCAGCCTCAACCGGCTGGTGAAGGAGGGCGCGCTCCCGCAACCGCAGCGGACCATCCGCTTCATCTGGCCCTGCGAGATCGAGTGCACGATCGCGCTGCTGAACGCCCGCCCCGAATATGCGCGGCGGACGCTTGCGACCATCCATCTCGATATGGTCGGCGGGGATACGCAGATCACCAAGTCGATCCTTCGCGTCTATGGCTCCCCGCCGAGCCTGCCAAGCTTCGTCAGCGACGTGGGTTTCGCCTTCGGCCGCTATGTAAACGATCAGTCGCTCGCCTTTGCAGGCTCAGGCCAGGCCGCGATGCCGCTCGTCGATCCGGAGGGCGACAGGAGAGCACTCCAGGCGGAAGTGGGCGGCTTCAACCAGGGCAGCGACCATCAGGTCTGGACGGAAGGCAGCTGGCGCATCCCGGCCATCTACATCGCCGATTGGCCGGACCGCTACATTCATACCCAGCGCGATCTGCCGGCCAATGTGGATCCCACCAAGCTGAAGCGCGCCATCTTCATCGGAGCGGCTTCGGCCTGGTATCTCGCCAATCTCGATGCGTCCGGCGTCCCTAGCCTCTCTCGCAAATTGCGTGCCGGGTCGCTTGATCGTGCGGCCGGGACTACGCGGCGGGTCGACGCACTGCGGCAGGCGGGTGCCGATGAGGCCGATCTCGCCAACATCTGGCGGCACCACTTCGACCACGAAGCGGCGGTGGTGGACTCGATCGGGCGTTTCACGACGGTGCCCTCCGTTGTTCTTGGCGAGGCAAACCGGACGCAGCAGGCACTGCGAAATTCGCTTGGGACCCAGTCGGCCCCGAGCCGGCCTGCGGGAGCCAATTCGACGGTGTATCGCCGCGTGGCTGCGCTCAAGGGGCCGATGGACGGGTTCGGCTATAGCTGGCTCGACGACAATCTTGCCAAAGCAGGCTTGGAGCGGCCGGCGCTCCTCGCCCGGAGACCGGCGGGCGAAGGGCCGGGCCTCGGTTACGAGGCGTTGAACCTTGTCGACGGCCGGCGGACGGTGCAGCAAATCCGCGACGATCTCGCCGCGACGATTGCACCGGTGCCGATCGAGGAAGTCGCCGCCTACCTCGAGACGCTCGCGCGGCTCGGCGTTACCGAACCTGCCCGCCGCTAGGGCCGAGGAGAAGAAGCTTGGATTCACTTGTCACGACGCAATGGCTGGCGGCGGAGCTTGGCGCGCCAGACCTTCGGGTGATCGATGCGACCATGTTCCTGCCCGGTTCAGGGCGCGATGCGCGCGCGGAATATGAGGCGGAGCATATACCGGGCGCGGTGTTCATGGACCTCGAGGAGATCGTCGACACCGACAATCCCGCGCCGCACATGTTCCCGCCCGAGCACAAGTTCGCCAGCCGCATGCAGTCGCTGGGCCTCGGCGACGGGCATCGTTTCGTCGTCTACGACAA
>JALYGI010000238.1 GCA_030777185.1 Pseudomonadota bacterium | reverse complement strand
CCCGGCCGAGCCGCGACCGCCCGCATCCGCGCCCTTATTGATTTCCTAAGCCAGCGCTTCGGCCCGGAGCCAAGCTGGGATCCCTGCTGGATGGCCGAAGGCGCCTGCTGACGTCGTCGTGAAACTTTGCGCGGGTGGCGGGCCGGGTTGACGATTGAGCATCAGCCCGGCCCTAACTGCCAACCTCGATTGAGGGCAGACACCTGGCAGTCTAAGAATGGCCTAACCGGTTGATTCGTAACAGAAACTGTACGAACCTGTTAGCTCTGGTTCATGGTCGGGGCCTGTCTGATCTCGCTGAATGCGGCTCGCGGAAAAGGTGGGGATTTGGGGCGTTCGCCCGGCTAGACCAGCCAAAAGGGCCTGCTTCCCGCCTTCGGTGGAAGCGCGTAGCGCTTCCGCCGAAGCCGATCAGGCCCTAAGGAAAGCATGCTCCAGCATCGAGGACGCGCATTGAAGCCGAAGACCGCCCTTTTGTTCCTGCTCATCGCGAGCACCGCTCTTGCCGCCTGCACGACCGCGCAGCCGGAGAATGCCGCACCCGCCTCGGCCTCGGCAGCCGCCACTGCGCCGGCGCGTCAGGATGCGGTTGATCCTGCCTCCGAGGACCGGCGGCTGCTCGAGTTCCTCGACCGCGCCTATGACGAGCGCATCGCGTCCAGCCCGGAGACTCTGACCAGCCAGGGCATCAAGAAGGATTATGGCAAGCTAGACGACTATACAGACGCGCAGGACCAGCGGCAGCTCGCGCTCGCCGAAAGCCAACTCCGGCGAATGAAGGCCGAATTCGATCCTTCGCGGCTGAGCCCGTCGGGGCGGCTCAGCTACCGACTGTTCGAGAACAATGTTGTTCGCGCGCGCGGCCAGTTCGAGTGGCGCCACCACCGCTTCCCGATCTCGACCAACGGCAGCCCGGCAGGCGGAATTCCGGTGTTCCTGATCAACCAGCACCGGATCGACAGCGTCGCCGACGCCGAAGCCTATATCTCGCGCCTCCGCGAGGTGGAGCGGGTGATGGGGGAAGTATCCGCCGGCATTCGCGAGCAGGCCGAAATGGGGATCGTTCCGCCCAAATTCGTCTTCGCGCCGGTCCGCGCCGATGCCCGCAAAGTGATCACCGGGGCACCGTTCGACACCGGCCCCGACAGCACCCTCCTTGCCGACTTCCGGAAGAAGGTGAACGCGCTGGATGCGCCGCAGGTCGTCAAAGCGCGGCTGATCGCCGATGCGAGCGCCGCACTGACCGGACCTTTCCGGCGCGGCTATCAGACGATGTTCGCGGCGCTGGACGCGATCGAGCCGAAGGCGAAGGGCAATGACGGCGCCTGGAGCCTTCCCCGCGGCGAGGCTTATTATGCAAGCGCGCTACGCTTCTCGACCACGACCGACCTCAGCGCCGACGAGATCCATCAGCTTGGACTTCAGCAGGTGGCTCGCCTTCACGGCGAGATGGAGCGGATCAAGAACCGGGTCGGGTTCAAGGGCACGCTCCAGCAATTCTTTGGGCACATCAACAATGGCAGCCAGTTCAAATATCCGAACACCGATGCCGGCCGGCAGCAATATCTGGCCGACGCCAAGGCGTTCGTCGATCAGGTGATGGCGGCCGCGCCGCGCTGGTTCCGGCGGCTCCCCAAGGCGCCGCTCGAGGTCCGCGCGGTCGAGCCCTGGCGGCAGGACACCGCTGCGGTCGCCTTTTACAACCGGCCCTCGCCGGACGGCTCGCGGCCCGGAATCTATTATGTGAATCTTGCCGACATGAACCAGGTGCTGAAGCCGCAGATCGAGGCGATCAGCTACCATGAAGGCGCGCCCGGCCACCATTTCCAGGGCGCGCTGGCGCAGGAGCTTCCCAACGTTCCGAAATTCCGGCGCTTCGGCGGCTACGGAGCCTATGGCGAGGGCTGGGGCCTTTATGCCGAGGGCCTGGGCAAGGAGATGGGCTTCTACCAGGATCCCTATTCCGAATTCGGAATGCTCTCGACCCAGCTTTGGCGTGCCGTTCGGCTGGTGGTCGACACCGGGCTCCACTCGAAGCGCTGGAGCCGCGAGCAGGCGATCGACTATTTCCGTAGCAACGCGCTCTTGTCGGAACGCGACGCCAGGAAGGAAGTCGAGCGCTATATCAACAATCCCGGGCAGGCGACCAGCTACATGGTTGGCCAGATCAAGATCCTGGAGCTAAGGGATCGTGCGCGGCGGGAGCTTGGGCCTCGTTTCGACATTCGCGATTTCCACGCGGTCGTGCTGGAGAATGGATCGCTGCCGCTAGACATTCTCGAGGAGCAGGTCAGCTCTTATATCGCATCCAAGAGAAGCTAGCGGAGAGAGAAGATGGCCAAGGGACAGGTGAAGAG
>JALYGI010000237.1 GCA_030777185.1 Pseudomonadota bacterium | reverse complement strand
TCCTAACGAAGGCGCTGCACGGTCCGCTCACCGCAGCGGCAACCACAGAGCGCCCGGCCAAGGTGATCAACGTCGCCTCGATCGACGGCATTCGGCTCAACCCGGGGGAGACCTATTCGTACCACGCGTCCAAGGCAGCGGTCATTCAGCTGACGAAACGCATGGCCGCGCGCCTCGTCCGCGAGAACGTGCTCGTCACCGCGATCGCGCCGGGTGCATTCGCAAGCGAGATGAACCGCGCCGCGCGCGACCACGCCGAGGCAATCGCGCAGGGCATTCCGGCGCGACGGATCGGAGAGCCTGAAGATATGGCCGCCGCCGCGATCTACCTCGCCAGCCGCGCCGGCGATTATGTGATAGGGCATACGCTGGTGGTCGACGGCGGGCTTGTTGACGCGTCTCTGCCGGGGGCATCGCCGAGCTGAGGGATCCGGGGCGGTCTCCGGGTATAGGCAGACATCAGCGGACCTTCTGCTTTCAGGCGAGAAGCGGAAGTAGAGGGAGGGGAGGTCGGCTATGCGCCAATCGATGGCATCAGGCGGAGCGGCCACGCGCGGTGACGGGCCAGATGTCGACGAGCGTGTCGCCGCTGACGACGTGGTAGGCGTCGTAGAGATTCACGGTCGGGTCACAATGCGGAGTGGCGAGGGTGACCCTGCTCATGATGGCCGGCGCGGCTTCGCCGTTGGAGGCGATGACGGCGCCATGCTCGTCCCCCATGAAGCGGTACCGGCTTCCCTCGCTCGCTCCTGACAGCAGCACAGGGGGCCCAGCATCCACTGCAAAGGCTTTCAGGCCCGCATCGATCGTAGCCATCCCGGGCCGGTTGGCGCTGACGACCGACGCTTCGACCATCAGCGCGACTTCAAATGGGGAGGTGCCGGTGCCGTCGAGATCGCAGTCCCCGTACTCGCGATCCATGAAGACATAGGAGCCTACCTGAAGCTCAGTGAGGACGCTGAGTTCGGCGTCGATGACGTGGCTGCCAGTGCCTCCGCCGGTGACGAGCGGCGGGGCCAAGCCAGCTGCAGTCAAGACCCCGATGACCGACCTGAGATAGTCCGTGCGATCGGCGATCGCGGCGCGGCGGCCGGCGAAATCGGCGATGTGCTGCTGCGATCCGCAATAGAATTGCACGCCGGCATAGATGAGGGAGGGGCTTTCGGCGATCTGGCGCGCCAGAGCGACCGCATCTTCGGCCGAGGCGACGCCCGTGCGGCCGATGCCCGGATCGATGTCGACGATCACCCGCAGTGGACGCCCGCCAGCGGCCGCGGCGGCCATCGCACCGACTGGCCCCGGATGATCGGCGACCACGCTGAGGCTTTCAATGCGCGCGTTGAGCGCCGCCAGCCGGGCGATCCCCGGCGGAGTCACGACGGGTGAGGTGAGGTGGAGGCCGTCGATCCCTTCAGCGGCCAGCGCTTCGGCCTCGCCGAGTTTTGCGCAGCACAGCCCCACCGCGCCTGCCGCGATCTGAGCGCGGGCAACGTCGGCGCTCTTGTGCGTCTTGGCGTGCGGACGAAGCGCTATTCCACGGGCGCGGGCGAAAGCCGCCATCTTGGCGACGTTCCGCTCGAATGCGTCGATGTCCAGCACAAGCGCGGGGGTGTTCAAGCGACCGCGGGAGCCGGGTTCCGCGATGAGGCCGGCGTGGAGGCTATGGCTGGCAGTGGTCACAGCGAGAAGCCGAACAGGTGGCGCGTGTGCGCGTTCATGAACTTGCCCTTCGGATCGACGTCGTTGCGCACCCGGCCGAAATCCGCGGCGCGGGGATAGAGCGATAGCACATCGTCCGAGGAAAGCGTGTGGCGCTTCGCCCAATGCGGTCTCCCGCCATGCGCCCGCAAAACCTGTTCAAGCTGTGCGATATGCTCCGCCCAGGGCATGCGCGCATATTGATGGATCGAGATCGACGCGCAGGAGCAGCCGTGGAACGGCGATAGCCAGATGTCGTCGCCGGCGACCCAGCGGAATTCAAGCGGGAAGATCAAAGGCATGCGGGCGGCGCGGATGCCCGCTAACACAGCCTTCAGCGCCGCCACTGCGTTTGCGACCGGCACTTCATATTCCATCTCCTCGAAGCGCACGTCACGCTCGGCGGCGAAGATGCGCCACGCGGGTCC
>JALYGI010000236.1 GCA_030777185.1 Pseudomonadota bacterium | reverse complement strand
GCCCGCGCCGGCTCTTATATCACTGAACTGATACAAAGACGTGCCCCGCAGCCCCAGACATCCCCGCCCGGGATCCCATCGAACTTGCCGTCGGCGGGATCGTCGGGCGGTGTGACAAGAGTGTGCGCAAAGAGGGTTAAAGTAAAGTAAAGCGATCGGAGCCGATCCGGGGATCACGACGAAGTGAGCCAAGCGAGCGGACAAGGCGGGCGGTTTTCCGCGGGCGCAACACAAGTTGTTGCCTTTTGCGCGGGCAGCCCCGATCTATCGGCAATGAGTGATTTCGCCCGGACGTCGCTGGCGGCCATCCTCGGGCCGACCAACACGGGCAAGACCCACCTCGCGGTCGAGCGCATGTGCGCCCATTCGAGCGGCATGATGGGCTTTCCGCTCCGCCTCCTGGCGCGTGAGGTCTATGACCGGGTGGTGAAGATCAAGGGGGTGAGCCAGGTCGCCCTCATTACGGGCGAGGAGAAGATCCTCCCCAAGGACGCGCGATGGTTCCTTTGCACGGCGGAATCGATGCCGATGGAGCGGGACTTCGCCTTTGTCGCGCTCGACGAGGCGCAGCTCGGCGCAGATCCGGAACGCGGCCACGTCTTCACAGATCGGATGCTCCATGCCCGCGGCCGCGAGGAGACGATGATCCTGGGCTCCGAGAGCCTCGCGCCGATGGTGCGGGCCTTGCTTCCCAAGGCGGAGATCATCGGCCGCCCGCGCTTCTCGACCCTCAGCTATGCCGGCCCGGCCAAGCTGTCGCGCCTGCCGCCGCGCTCGGCCATCGTCGCCTTTTCGGCCGAGCAGGTCTACGCGGTCGCCGAGATGCTGCGGCGGATGCGCGGCGGCGCTGCCGTGGTGATGGGCGCGCTTTCCCCTCGAACACGCAATGCCCAGGTGGCGATGTACCAAGCCGGCGAGGTCGATTATCTCGTCGCCACCGACGCGATCGGCATGGGCCTCAACATGGACGTGACCCACGTCGCCTTTGCCGGCCTGTCGAAGTTCGACGGGCATAGGCGCCGCCGTCTTACACCCGCCGAAATGGCGCAGATCGCCGGCCGGGCCGGGCGCCACCAGAAGGACGGCACCTTCGGCTCCCTCACCCTGGAAGGGGAGCTCATGTCCGAGTTCCGCCCCGAGGAAATCGAGGCGATCGAGGAGCATCGTTTCTCGCCGCTCGAGCGCCTCTACTGGCGCGAGGGCGATCCCGACTTCCGCAGCATCGACGCGCTGATCCGGTCGCTCGAACGCCGTCCGGAACGGCCCGAGCTCAAGGCAGCGCCCGAGGCAGTCGATCTCGCCGTCTTGAAGCGGCTCGCCGAGGATCCCGAGATCAGGAGCCGCGGCGCCGGCCAGGACCGGGTCCGCCGGCTCTGGGCCGCCTGCGGACTTCCCGATTTTCGCAAGACCGGCCCCGAGCATCACGCCCGGCTGGTGGCGCGCATCTATGCCCATCTCACCGAAGGGAGCGGGCGCATTCCGCAGGGCTGGTATGCCGAGCAGCTCGCCCGTCTCGACAACATCCAGGGGGACATCGACACGCTCGCCGACCGGATCGCCGGCGTTCGCACCTGGGCCTATATCGCCCATCGCGCCGATTGGCTGGCCGAGCCCGAGGTGATGGCGGAGCGCGCCCGCCTGGTCGAGGAGAAGCTTTCCGATGCGCTCCACGAGCGGCTGACGCAGCGCTTCGTCGATCGCCGCACGTCGGTGCTGATGCGCGACCTCGGAGCGAAAGGCGCGGGCGAATTCCCGGTGATCGTCGATGAATATGGCGAGGTTACCGTCGGCAGCTATCCGATCGGCCGGCTCGAAGGCTTTCACTTCGAAGTCGATCCGGCCGCAAAACATTCCGATCGGAAGATGCTGCTGGCGACGGCAGAACGGCGGCTCGGCGGCGAATATGAACGGCGCGCCGGCGCGCTCGTCGCCGACACGGACGATCATTTCACGCTCCGCACCGATGCGGGGAAGCCCGTCGCGATCCTGTGGCGCGGCCACGAAGTCGCTCGGCTCGGGCCCGGAAAGAACCTGCTCTCGCCGCGCGTGCTCCTCGACCGGCGCCTCGAGCGTCTGTCCGAGCGCGGCCGGGAGGCCGCCATCGAACGGCTCAAGAACTGGGTCCGCAGCCGGGTCGAGCAATCGCTCGGGAGCCTGAGGCGCGCCGGCGCGGCGGCGCAGGATCCGGCTGCGGGGCCCGCGGTGCGCTCGGTGCTCGCCATGCTGGTGGATGAGGGCGGGATCGTCTCGCGCGTCGAGGTGGCCAAGCCCCTTGCCACGCTCGACCGGGATCAGCGCCGGCAGATCTCGAAGCTTCGGGTGCGGATCGGCGCGCTCGATCTCTTCATGCCCGATGTCCTAAAGCCAGAGGCGATGCGCTGGCGGACGGCGCTAAGGGCCGCGGCCTCGGGCGCGTCCATGCCCGAGCTCCCGCCGCAGTCGAGCGTGGTGCTCGAAACGCCCGCAGACGAGCGCCGCCTGCTGCTGACCCGCCTCGGCTTCCGTGTCGTCGGGCCGCAGATGCTTCGGGTCGATCTCGTCGAGCGGCTCGCGCGCCATGCCCATGAGGCACGGGCCGGCAAGCAGGAGAGGGTGGTCGATCAGCCGCTCGCCACCTCGATCGGCCTTCAGCCGCAGGCGATCGCGCGGTTGATGAAGGACATCGGCTTCCGCCCCGACGCCGGCGAGGCCGGGTGGGTCTGGCGCGGCCGCGGCCGCCATCGTCCCGAGCCGAAGCACGATCCCCGCCACGCTTTCGCTGCCCTTGCCGAGCTAAGGGGCCAGACCCAGCACCGGAGGCAGACGTGACGGACCGGCTAAAGACGGACTGCCGCCCTCCAGACCGGATCATCGCAACTTCACACCGCGAACCTGGATCTGATCGTGCCTGAGGGCGAGAGCCTGAGGCTCGACAAGTTCCTCTGGTTCTCGCGGATCGTGAAGACGCGGAGCCTCGCCCAGCACTTGGCCGAGGACGGGCGGCTTCGCCTCGCCGGGCGCATCATCGACCGGGCTCACGCGCCGGTTCGGGTTGGCGACGTGCTGAGCTTCGCGGTCCACGGCAAGGTGCGCGTCATCAAGGTCGAAGCGCTGCCCCGCCGCCGCGGCCCGCCCGCCGAGGCGCGGCTTCTCTACAGCGAAGTGCTCGAAGGCCCGTTGACGAGCGAAGGCGGCCAAGACTAGAGCACTTCCCGAAAAAAGTGGACACCGGTTTTTCGGCCGGGAAGTGCTCAAGACAATGATCTGGAGCCTTTCTGATCCGACAAGGCGATGCCGCCTCGTCGGGAAAGGCTCTAGTGCTTTGGGCGTTCAGGAGAAGCGAGAATGACTTACGTCGTCACCGAAGCGTGCATCCGCTGCAAATAT
>JALYGI010000235.1 GCA_030777185.1 Pseudomonadota bacterium | reverse complement strand
TCAGCGGCCGGTTCACCGCGACGATCCCGCCGAACGCGGACACGGGGTCACAGGCGAGCGCCTCGCGATAGGCCTGAAGCAAGCTGTCGGCAGTGGCGACGCCGCAGGGATTGGCATGCTTCACGATAACGCAGCTCGGGCTAAAGCCGCCAAACTCCGAAACCAGTTCGAGCGCCGCATCGGCGTCGTTGTAATTGTTGTAGCTGAGCTCCTTGCCCTGGATTTGCCGCGCCTGGGCGATGCCGCGGCCATGCGGCCCTCGGGGCACGTACAGCGCTGCTTTCTGGTGCGGGTTCTCGCCGTAGCGAAGCTCTTCGCGGCGGACGGCGGTCACCGCCAGCAGATCGGGAAATGTCTGCCCCTGATCGGCAAAGGCGAACCATTGGGAGATGGCGGCGTCATAGGCCGCGGTCGCGGAAAAGGCCTTTGCAGCGAGCCGCTTGCGCAATTCCAGTGACGTCATCCCGCCGGTCGCGGCGAGGGTCTCGATCAGTTCGGCATAGTCTTCCGGATCGGTGAGGATGGCAACGTGGGCGTGGTTCTTCGCGGCCGAGCGAACCATCGACGGGCCCCCGATGTCGATATTCTCGATGATCTCGCCGCGGGAGGCGCCGCGGGCCACCGTCTCGGCGAAGGGATAGAGGTTCACCACGACGAGGTCGATCGCGCCGATCCCATAGTCTTCCATCGCGGCGATGTGCTCGGGATTGTCCCTCACCGCCAGCAGGCCGCCATGCACCTTCGGGTGCAGCGTCTTGACCCGGCCGTCCATCATCTCCGGGAAGCCGGTGAGATCGGAAATGTCGCGGACTTCGAGCCCCGCCTCCCGCAGCGCTTTCGACGTGCCGCCGGTCGAAACCAGCTCGATCCCATGACGCGCAAGAGCCTGGCCGAGCTCCACCAGCCCGGTCTTGTCGGAAACGGACAGCAAAGCGCGGCTGATCTTCACGTCTGGCATATTCGATCCTGCTGGCATCTTCGTGCCTGTTTAGCGGGCCCGTTTCAGCACCCAGGATATTGTCATCCCGTCGGGCGGCGTCTCGCCTGTGATCACGAGCTGCAGGCTTCCATTCGGGTGGCTTTCGCCGTCCACCCAAAGGCTGTCCTCGATTCCGAGCATCCCGCCCCGACAGCGGAACTGCCAAACCGAGCCGCCGCGGATGCGGAGCAAAGCGCCCTGCCCATCGGCGGTGCTTGTGACTTCAACCGCGGGAGCAAGGTGGAAGCGGACGGCGAACGGCACGGGATCGGAGCGGCGCTTGCGGCCTTCCGGAATGAGCTTGTCCTCGCCGGCAAGCTCCCGCCCGTCCGAGCTCATCGTGATCCGGCGCTGGTGGAGCAGCCCGAAACGGCGCGCATAGCCGTCATGGCTCGCCTCGACTTGGCTGATGCCCACCGTCTCGTCGCGCGAGAGTTCGACTTGGCTGACGCCTTTGCCGAGCGTCCCGTCATCGTGAATGGCGGTGGAATTCCGATCGCCTAGCGTGAGCGTCGAATGTGCCGCAGTGGTCCGAAGCGCCTGCAAAAGCTCCTCGGGCAGCGCCGACGGATCGAGCCCGGCGCCTCCGCAATTGACGATCAGACGGTCCTTGCCGTCGCTGAACTCGAAGGCCAGCGTGGATGCGCAGCCGCCAGTAAGCGCACGGCTGTGGGGCGGCGGCGCCGCATCGAAAACGACCACACTGGATTTGGCATGGAGCCGCTGGTAGCCCCAGCCGCGCGCCTGGCGGAGCGGCCGGCTGCGGGCGCCGGAGCCTTCGATTGCTGCGGTGACGCGGCGGCGGCTGAGCATGTTCCCGCCCTGCCAGGAGGACAGCGCCTCGTCTCCGAGCGTCACGGCGAGCAGCGCCGCGACCGAGCCGGAGAGCGCGTCGGCCAGGAAATCCGGCATCTCGCGGCGGCCGGCAATATAAGCGGCGCGAAGCTGCGCCATCAGCTCGACAAAGGCGAGCTGCTCGACCGGCGATCGGCTGACGAGGCCGCCATCGTCATGCACGGAAGCCGCCAAGGCGCGCTCCAGCCCCGCCTCGCCCTTGCCGAGCCGAGCCGGCCCGCCCTGCACCACGAGCGCCGAGGCGATCACCCCTGCCCAGGCGCTGATGCGCGGAAGGCCCGTGGGGGCGCGGTCGGCGCCCTTTTCCAGGTGCCTGGCGCCGCGGGCGAGTGTGTTCAGCACCGCCGAGCGGTAGACCATGTCCTTTGAGGAGAGGATGTAGGGGGCATAAGCCGCCCAGAAGAGCATGCGCCGGCCCCACAGATCGGCGCGCCAGGCGCGCTCGCACACCTGGCCCGCATAGGCGGCTAGCCAGGCCTGGACGGCGTTCTCGGCCAGCCTTGCGCCGCGCTCGCGGGTCGCGGCGGCGGCAAGGTCGCGCAGCCATGCGAAGCTTTGCAGATGGTCGGAAAAGGCCGGAGAAAGGCCCGGTCCGGCGAAATGAAAGGCCTCCACCGGGCAGCTCTCGCGGCCAAAGACGAAGGTGCCGGCAAGGATCGCCTCGCCGACCGTCTTGTCGCCGGCGATCGGATCCTTGGGCACCGCAAGCAGCTTCAGCGGGAAACGCCCGCGCAGGCGCAGGCTGTGAAGCGGCGTGCGCCAGGAGAGGCGGTGAAGAAGCTGTGACAGCCGTTCGGACAGCGAGACGCCGCGATCGTCGCCAACGCGGATGAGGCGCTTGCCGGGCTCGATTTCGTCCTCGCCGCTGTTGGTTTCGATCCGCTCGAGAAGGCTCATTGTCCGCGCAGCCTCCTTATATTCTCGGCATAATGGCCGGAGCCGCCACGAAAGGTGGCGGTGCCGGCGACGAGCACGTCGGCACCGGCATCGACGGCGCGCTTCGCCGTCTCGCCATCGATCCCGCCGTCAACCTCCAGATCGATGGGCTTTCCGCTCTTGTCGATCGACTTGCGGATCGCCTCGATCTTGCGCAACTGGCTGTCGATGAAGCTTTGGCCGCCAAAGCCGGGATTGACGCTCATCACCAGGACGAGGTCCAGCTCCTCCAGCACATAATCGAGCATTTTGGCCGGGGTCGCGGGATTGAGCGAAACGCCGGCTCGTTTGCCCAGCGACTTGATCTGCTGAACGGTGCGGTGGAGGTGCGGCCCGGCTTCGGGGTGGACGGTGATGATGTCGGCGCCCGCCTCGGCAAATGCGCCGAGGAAGTTGTCGACCGGAGAGATCATCAGGTGGACGTCGAACGTCTTGGCGCTGTGCGGCCGGAGCGCCTTCACAACGGCCGGGCCGATGGTGAGGTTCGGGACGAAATGGCCGTCCATCACGTCCACGTGGATCCAGTCGGCGCCGGCCTCGTCGATCGCCCGCACCTCCTCGCCAAGACGCGCGAAATCGGCCGAGAGAATGGAAGGAGCGATGCGGACGGGCTGCTGCACGGGGAATCCCTAACGGCGCCCGAGTCGCGGGGCAAGGAAAGCGCCGACTTATCCTCAGCTAATTCGTTCGAATCGTGCGATGAAGAAGCCGTCTGCGCCGCCAATCTCCGCAAAGGTGCCGGGAAGGATGCGAAGCATGCCATTATTGGGCCGCATCTCGGCCGGGACTTCCTCCGGCGCGATCGGAACGAGCCGAACATCGCGGCGGGCGGCGAGGAACGTCTCGACGACTTGCTCGCCCTCTTCCGGTTCAAGCGAGCAGACGGAATAGACAATCCGGCCGCCCGGCTTCAGCCAGCCGGCGGCGCGGCCGAGCATCGCCTTCTGGCCCTCGGCCAGTTCAGCGATCGCTTTGGGGCGGACGCGGTGGAGGACGTCGGGATGGCGGCGAAAGATGCCGGTCGCCGAACAGGGCGCGTCGAGCAGGATCGCGTCGACCTGGTTCGGCGGGCTCCACTTCATCACGTCGGCTGCCTTGGCCTCGGCGCTGAGGCCGGTGCGCTCCAGATTCTCGCGAAGTCGCGCGAGACGACTTTCCGACATGTCGATCGCCGTGACATCGAAACCAGCGGAGGCGAGCTGCATCGTCTTGCCGCCGGGCGCGGCGCAGAGGTCGAGCAGCTTGCGGCCATTCCCCTGGCCGAGCAGGCGCGCGGGGATCGAGGCGGATATATCCTGCACCCACCATTGCCCTTCGCCGTAGCCGGTGAGTCCAGCGACGGCGACACCGCGCTGGAGGCGCAGGTGGCGCGGCATGAGGCTGACGCCCTCCAAACCGTCCGGCGGCTCATCGGAGGCGAAAATGAGGTCGAGCGGCGGCGGGGTCGCCATCGCGGCGGCTGCCGCTCGGGCGACCGCGCTCCCCCAGGCAATCTCCCACCGTTCCTCCACCTGCGGCGGAAGCGTGGGTATCTCGGGAAGCTTGGCGCCACCCCGCATCAGGGTTCCGAACACACCGTGGACAAGCTTTCGCGGGCCGCCGTCGACCAGCGGCAGCACGGTCGAGATGGCCGCGTGCGGCGGCGTTTCCATCGCGAGCGCCTGGACCAGCGCGATGCGAAGCGCGAAGCGCGCCTTCGCGTCGTCGGGGAGCGGCTTCCTGGTTGCGCTGTCGATCAGGGCATCGAGATCGAACAGGCGGCGGAGCGTTTCGGCCGTGATCGCATGGGCAAAGGCGCGGTCGTCCGGCCGGTCGAGATCGCGCGCGGCGATGTCGAGCGCCGCCTCGAGCGGCAGCCCCTTGCGAAGCACCGCGTCGAGCAAACGCATCGCGGCGCGGCGTGAGGCCGTGCCGATCGGATCGCTGCTGGTCAGCGCCTGCGGCCCAGCGGGTCAAGGGCGCTGGAGGAGCGGCGGGTCTTCGGGACCGAGCTTACGGCGTGGCCGGCGCTGACCAGCCCCACATGGTCGGCAATCGCTTCCAGGGCGGCGATGCGGTTCGCCGTATCCGGGTGCGTCGAGAAGAGGCTGTCCCGCCCGGTGGCGGCAGGGACGATGTAGAGCGATGCCGCCGCCGGATTGCGCATCGCGACGGGGTTCGGCACGCGGGCGGCGCCCCGGTGGAGCTTCGCCAGCGCGGACGCCAGCGCGCGGGGGTTGCCGCTGATCTCGGCGCCGGCGCGATCGGCGCCATATTCGCGGGTGCGGCTGATCGCGAGTTGCACGATCATCGCCGCGAACGGAGCGATGATCACGGCCGCGATCATCGCCAGCATGTTGCCGCGATCATTCTCGCCGCCCCGGAAGAACAGGCCGAAATTGGCGAGGAAAGAGATGGCGCCGGCGATCGTCGCCGTCATGGTCATGATCAGGGTGTCGCGGTTTCGGACATGCGCGAGCTCGTGCGCCATCACGCCCGCCACTTCATCGCGGCTCAGCATGCTGAGCAGCCCAGTCGTGGCTGCAACGGCGGCATTCTCCGGATTGCGCCCGGTTGCAAAGGCGTTCGGATGGGGAGAGTCGATCAGATAGACCTTCGGCATCGGCAGCCCGGCGCGTCCCGCAAGCTGCTGCACGATCGCCACCAGCTCGGGCGCGGTGCGGCCGTCCACCTCGCGCGCGCCATGCATGCGGAGCACGATCTTGTCGGCATTCCAAAAGGTGAACAGGTTCATCGCGCCGGCGAGGACCAGCGCCATCAGCGCGCCGCCCGAGCCGCCGAGCGTAAACCCGAGCGCCATGAACAAAGCGGTCATGGCCGATAGGAGCAACAGGGTCTTCAACATGTTCATCTTGGCAAAGGGCCTCCAACACCCGAAATGTGGGTTCGAGACCGCCTTTCTTCAATTGGAAGCCGCCATGGCCGGACAGCGCCCTCCGCATGTGAAACCGCCCAAAAACCTCTCGAAAAGCCCGCCGGTGCCCCAGCCGGGTCCCCCGCGGGAGAGCGAGGAGCATGGCGGCCCCAAGGGCCGGGAGCCGACCCGCTATGGCGACTGGGAGAATAAGGGCATTGCGTGGGACTTTTGATTTCGGATCGAAGTGGTACTTCGATCCGGGTACTCAGGCGCTTTCGCTTTTGAGCGGCCTTGAAAGCAGCCGTTCCAGCACCTCGTCAACCGAAGCGTCTCCGCTGAGCAGGGCACAGACCGCCGCGACGATCGGCATGTCGACCCCGGCTGCGCTCGCCGCGCGCTGAAGCACGGGCGCCGTATAGGCGCCCTCCGCCACGGTGCGGCGATCCGCAAGCAGGTCGGCGGCGGCCCTGCCCTCGCCGAGCCCCTTGCCGAGGCTGAAGTTGCGCGAGCTGGTGGACGAGCAGGTGAGGACGAGATCGCCAAGCCCCGACAAGCCGGCGAGCGTTTCCGCGCGCGCGCCGCGGGCAAGGCCGAAGCGAGTCATCTCGGCAAAGCCGCGAGAGATAAGCGCGGAGCGGGCATTCTGGCCGAGCCCCCTCCCCTCGACCACGCCGCAGGCGATGGCGAGGACGTTCTTGACGGCGCCGCCGATCTCGGCACCGATGACGTCGTCGGAAAGATAGGGCCGGAAGGCGGCACGGGCGAGCCGGGCCCGGATCGCCTCCCCCACCGCCTCGTCCTCGACGGCGAGCGTGACGGCTGCGGGAAGGCCGGCCGCCACTTCATGCGCGAAGGTGGGGCCGGAAAGGACCGCGATCGGCGAGCCGGGCTGCTCCTCGCGCGCGACGTCATGCATCAGCTTGGTCGTCGCTTCCTCCATGCCCTTGGCGCAGAGGATGAGCGGCTTGCCGCGCAGCGATGTCGAAGAAAGCACGGCGCGGGTATGCTGCGCCGGGGTGACGACCAGCAGCGCGTCGCAGCCGCTGAGCTCCGCCAGATCCCCGGTTGCACGGATGTGCGGGCGAAGCGGGATGCCGGCGAGGAAAAGCCCATTTTCGTGCCGGTGATTGATGCCGTCCACCACTTCGGGCTCGCGCGCCCAAAGCATTGTCTCCTTGCCTCCGGAGGCGGCAACCTGCGCCAGCGCCGTGCCCCAGGCCCCGCCGCCGATCACGCCGACGGTTTCGATCATGCCTTCACCCCGGCACCGCGGGCACGTTCGGCACCCGGATCGAGCGGCCATCGTGCACGGGCCGGAACGTCGAGGCCGTCGACGAGACCTGCCTCGAAGCGCAGCGCGCCTGCCCAGGCGATCATCGCCGCATTGTCCGTGCAGAGCCACAGCGGCGGAGCTACAAATGCGAGGCGGTGTGCGGCGGCGAGACCAGCCAGCTCGGCTCTCACTGTCTGGTTGGCGGCCACTCCGCCGGCCACCACCAAGGCGGCGGCGCCGTGGCTCGCCTTCAGCGCTCTTTCCGTCCGGTCAAGAAGGCAGTCGACCACCGCCTGCTGGAACGAGGCGGCGATGTCTTCGGCGCTGAAAGCTCCGGAATCGCGGGCGCGGAGCACCGCGCTCTTGAGACCGGCGAAGGAAAAATGCGGTTCCGCCGATCCCACCAGCGGACGCGGGAGCGCAACAGCGCCCGGATCGCCTGATGCGGCGGCGCGCTCCACGGCCGGCCCGCCTGGAAAACCGAGCCCGAGGAGCTTCGCGCTCTTGTCGAAAGCCTCGCCGGCGGCATCGTCGATCGTGGTTGCGAGGCGGCGGTACCGGCCCACTCCTTCAACGAAGAGCAATTGGCAGTGGCCGCCCGACACCAGCAGCAGGAGATAGGGGAAATGGAGATCCGGCTGGGACAGCATCGGCGAGAGCGCGTGCCCTTCGAGATGGTTGACTGCGACAAGCGGCTTTCCCGATGCGAGCGCCAGGCCCTTTGCCATCACCAGCCCCACCATGACGCCGCCGATCAGGCCGGGACCCGCGGTTGCGGCGATCGCATCCACCTCGTCCAGTCCCACGCCGGCTTCCGCCAGCACATCCTCCACTAGAGAGGGCAGGATCTCGACATGCGCGCGCGCCGCAATCTCAGGCACGATGCCGCCGAACGGCCGGTGCGCGCTCTCTTGCCCGGCGAGCTTGTGCGTGAGGATCCGTCGGTCGGACGTGACCAAAGCCGCCGCCGTTTCGTCGCAGCTCGATTCGATGCCGAGGATGAGGCTCATTGCGGCCTTCCCTGCCACTGGCTTTGGCCGACGACAATATGCACCGGCCCGCTGGCACCGCTCGCCAAAGGCAGCTAGCACGAGCGCTGCATGAAACAACCCATTCGCATCGGCACGCGCAGTTCCCCGCTCGCGCTCGCCCAGGCCCGCATGGTCGCCGAGGCGCTACGCGAGACGCACGACTGGGGGCCGGAACTCATCGAAATCGTGCCGATGACCACGACCGGCGACGTCGTCCAGGACCGGCCGCTCGCCGAAGTCGGTGGGAAGGGGCTCTGGACCAAGGAGCTCGACCGGGCGCTGGTCGAGGGGCGCACCGACATTTCCGTCCATTCAATGAAGGACGTGGAGACGATCCGGCCGGCAAAGCTCGTCATCGCGGCCATGCTCCCCCGGGCGGACGTACGCGACCGGCTGGTGGGTGCCGACAGTATCGAGGCGCTGCCCCATTGGGCGAGGCTCGGAACCTCATCGCCACGGCGCGCGGCCCAGATGCTGGCCCGCCGCCCCGATCTCAACATTGTCCCCTTTCGCGGCAATGTCGCCACTCGGCTTCGAAAGCTCGAAATGGGGGAGGCGGATGCCACCCTGCTCGCCGCGGCCGGGCTCGACCGGCTCGGACATCCCGAAATAGGAACCGTGCTCGACGACGTGCTTCCGGCGCCCGCCCAAGGCGCGGTCGGGATCGAAATCCTGGCCGGAAACAAGAAACTGGCGGCGCTCATCCGTGCCATCGATCACCGTCCCACCTCGCTCTGCGTCCTTGCCGAACGGGCGCTTCTGGAGGGATTGGGCGGCAATTGCCGCTCGCCGGTCGCTGCGCTGGCCCAATGCGACGGCGATCAGCTTCGGCTTTGCGCCGAGATCCTGACGCCGGACGGAGCGGAAGTGGAGCGGATCGACACGCGCTTTCCGGCCGCAGACATCACTGCGCCGCGCGATATCGCCGCCCAAATGCTGGACCGGGCGGCACCCGCTTTGCGGGTTCTTTTTTCCGGATGGGCCCCATTCTCCTGATCCTGAGGCCGCAGCCCGGCGCGGACGCGACCGCCGCCCGGGCCGCGGCGATGGGGCTCGAGGCCACCATCGCGCCCCTCTTCCATCTGCGCCCGATCGACTGGCAAGCTCCGGAGGCGAGCGAAGTGGATTGCGTCCTTCTGACGAGCGCCAACGCATGCCGGCTCGGCGGCGAACAGGTCGCCCGATTTGCGAACCTGCCCTGCTATGCGGTCGGAGAGGCCACTGCCGATGCGGCGCGGTCAGCGGGATTCCGTCGGGTCCGGACCGGCCCCGGCGACGGCGCCGCCGCGCTTCGGATGATGATCGAAGATGGTGCGGAGCGCCCGCTCCACCTTTGCGGGCGGGAGCATATCCCGCTCGACAACCCGCGCATCGTGCGGCGGATCGTCTATGCTGCCGAAGAGGTCCCCGCCCTTCCGACCCCAGCGGTCGGAGCGGTCCGGGACGGTGCCCTTGCCCTTGTCCACTCTCCCCGCGCCGCGTTCGTGTTCGGGAAGCTGGTCGATCTGGCGGGGCTCGACCGGTCGCGAACATGCCTGGTCGCGATCAGCGAGGCCGCGGCCGCAGCCGCCGGGCTCGGCTGGCGGAAAGTAGCAACTGCCCCCAGCCCCCGCGATGAGGCTCTGCTGGAGCTTGCCGCCAAGCTGTGCAAGATTGGCGGCAGCGATACGGGGAAGGTTTGAATGAGTATCGATTACGGGCCAAGCAGCGCGGCGCGGCGGCGGCCGCTAGTGTCGGCCCTCCTCCTGGCCCTGGTTGCGTTCCTGCTCGGCATCGCTGCGATGGCCTGGGCGCTTACCCGCTGGGACGCGGCCGCCATCTATCTCGGCATCCGGCCGGCCCCCCTTCCTCAGCCTGTCGTCACCCGCCCGGCTGCGGCGCCTTCGCCCGCCCCTGCCGTGCCTGTTCAAGCCGGCGCCCCCGAGACCCAGCGGCTGGTGATCGATCCGGAAACGACGCGGCGGGTCGCCCGGCTCGAGCAAAGGGTCGCGGAGATCGACAGCCAGTCCCGGACCGCAGCGGGCAACGCCAACCGCGCCGAGGGTCTGCTGATCGCGCTCGCGGCCCGGCGCGCGCTCGATCGCGGCGTGGGTCTTGGATATATTGAAGGGCTGCTTCAGCAGCGGTTCGGAAACACGCAGCGCCAGGCCGTCGCGACGGTGATCACCGCCTCCCGCCAGCCGGTGACGCTCGACCGGCTCCAGGCGGGCCTGCAGGAGGTGGGGCCGGAGCTGACCGGAGCAGGACCGGACCAGAATTGGTGGACGGCGCTCAAGACCGAGCTTTCGGGGATCGTCACCGTCCGCCGCGCGGGCACCACATCGACCATGCCGGCCGAACGGCTGCGACGCGCGACCCGCAGCCTTGAGGCCGGGCAGGTCGACGTCGCCTTGCTGGAGGTGCTGAGAATGCCGGGCCGGGAGAATGCGGCCGCCTGGATTGCCGAAGCTCGCCGCTATGTCGCCGCTCGCCGCGCACTGGACGTGATCGAAACGGCCGCCTTGCTGGAGCCGCACGCACCGCAGCCCGATGGCATGACGCGGCGCAGCTTGCCCGCCCGCGCCGTGCAGCCGCCGCTGAGTCCCGTCTGAACGATTGGAGCCGCGCCCGCTTCGGCGGAGAGAAGGCGGATCAGGCGAGCGGCCGCCTATGCGCGCGCGCTGACTGTCTGGGTTTGTTTTCGTCCCGATCAATGCACGTCGCGGGCTTGGCGGATCCCTTTGCTCGCCAAGCTGAACCGAGCTTCTTTCCTAGCGAGCCTCCCGGCAATCAGCTGCGAGGCGTAGCGGCCGACAGCAGGCCCATGCTTGAAGCCGTGGCCGGAGCCGGCGCCGACGAGGAGCACGTCTTTGAAGCTCGGGTGGAAATCGATCAGAAGATCACCGTTGGCGCTGTTCTCATACTGGCAGACCCGGGACTCACTCAGCGGCCGCCTGCCAAGTCCGGGGAAGCGGCGTT
>JALYGI010000234.1 GCA_030777185.1 Pseudomonadota bacterium | reverse complement strand
GGGTGAGGACGGCGACGGCGCTCAGCCTCAACCGCATAAGGAGGCCTGATTCACGCCTTCAGTGGAAGCGCAAAGCGCTCCAGCTCAGCCGATCAGGCCCTAGCTGAAGCCCCACAAGTACCCAATGCTCTGCACCGCACCGGAATCGAGCAGCGGCTCTTCAGGCGGTGCTGGACCTGGTTCCGGCTGGTGAAGCCGCCAAACGGCGGAAGACGAGGATAGGGCTGCCTTTGTAAATCGTCTGAGCGGCTTGGGCGAAGCCGAGCTTGAGTGCGAGCCGGATCGAAGCTTCATTCTCCGGATCGATGATGCAGCTATATTCGGGCACAGCGAGCTGCGCCTCCCCCCAGGCAAGGGCCGCGCCGGCCGCTTCGGCGCCAAAGCCTCGGCCATGGCACCAGGGATCGAGCACCCAGCCCATTTCAGGAATATTCTCGATGGACGGCTCAAAGGCCCGGTGGAAGTCGGCAAAGCCGACGTCGCCGACGAAGCGACCGCTATCCTTCGCGTACACCGCCCAATAGCCGTAGCCCAGCATCGCCCAAAGGCCGCGTGCACGCAGGATCCGCGACCAAACCTCCTCCCGGCTGAACACTTTGCCGCCGATATGACGCACGACATCCTCGTTCCCCCACATGGCTGTGGAGGCGTCGAGATCATCCGCCGATGGAGCGCGAAGCTGGAGGCGCTCGGTCTCGAGGACCGGGATCGCGCCCTCAGACAATGCTTATTTGCGACCGCCGAGCGTCAGGCCGCCGAAGCGCTTGTTGAAGCGAGCAACCTGGCCGCCCTGATCGAGAACGCGGGTGTTGCCGCCGGTCCAGGCCGGATGCACCTTGGGATCGATGTCGAGCTGCAGCGTGTCGCCTTCCTTGCCCCAGGTCGAGCGGGTCTCGAACACGGTGCCGTCGGTCATCTGCACCTTGATCATGTGATAATCGGGATGGGCGTCGGTTTTCATCTGATTTTCCTGGGTTTTGGCTGGTTCCGACCAGCCTCATGGAAGCAAGCGGCGCCAATACAATTTGGCTGCCGGATTGACAAGCCATGCTGCGCCGCAAGAGCAGGCTGATTAAGCCGGCTGGTCCGCGATCATCGCCATGAACCTGGCTTCGGCGGCAAGCTGTCCATCGATCAGGGCGCGGCCGGCGAACTTACAAACCTTTGCCCGCTTCTGAACGAACTCGACTTCGAGGCGAAGCAAGACGCCGGGTTCAACCGGCATGCGAAACTTCGCCTCGTCGATCGACATGAAATAAACGAGCTTGCCGGTGCCGGCGAGGCCGAGCGATTCAACGGCAAGCACTCCCGCAGCCTGGGCGAGCGCCTCGACGATGAGCACGCCGGGCATGACCGGGCGCCCAGGGAAATGGCCCTGGAAGAAACCCTCGTTGATCGTCACCGCCTTGATCGCGACGATCCGCTGATCGGGGACGATCTCCTCGACCCGATCGACCAGAAGCATCGGATATCGGTGCGGCAGCGCCGCCATCACCCGCCTCAGGTCGAGCGGGCCTCCGCTTGCTGCGGCGACGGCGGCGCCGGCCGTGTCGGCGTTCACCGGCCCTGCGGCTGCTGCTGTTGCTGCTGCTGAGGGAGCGGTGTGACGCTGACGCTCGGGAGCTGCTGGTTCAGCTGAGTGAGAACCTCGTTGGTGATGTCCAGCGCCGGAGCCGCGAAGAGAGCGCTCCCACGGTCGATCGCAAGCGTCGCACCGCGGGCTTGTGCCACCGTGCCGATGATCGGGAGAAGCCGAGCGCTGATCTGCTGCTGGACGTGGAGCTGCGTGGAGCGGAGATTCTGCTCGCTTCGGGCAAGTTCCTGCTGCGCACTGTTCTGCTGCGTCTGAAAGGCCGTAATCCGCTGCTGCAGCGCCGCGTCCGGTTGGCGGCCGTTCAGCGCGCCCACTGCCGTCTGGATCGGCTGTCCCTGTGTCTGCAGCTGCGTCTGCAGCTGTTGAGCACGCGTGCGGAGCGTGTTGCCCTGCGTCTGGAGCTGGCCCGCAGCGGAACGGCAGGCCGTGCATTCCCGGGAAATGCGGTCGGTATCGACGACCGCCACCACGGCGGGGCCGATGCGCTGCGCCGACGCGGCGGTCGGAACAGTCGCGGCGAGCACGGCAAGGGCCGTGCCGAAGAGGAATTTGTTCATCAGAATGCAGTCCCTACGTTGAACGTGAAGAGTTTGGTGTCGTCGCCTCTGGCCTTGGTAAGCGCCCTGGCTATATCGATCCTGAACGGCCCGAACGGCGAGTTCCAATTGACGCCCGCGCCTACCGACACGCGCGGCTTTGGCGTGTCGCCGAGGAATTCTTCGCGGAAGCCCGGTGTGGCCGAAGTCCCTGCCGGGCAGGCCGTACCGAACGGCACCGACGATCGAGCGGAGGCAGATCCCACTGCCGGATCGCAGAAGGTGACGTTGAGCAGCGGCGGCGCCTTCAAACCAAACAGCGCGCCGGCATCGACGAAAATGGACGGCCGAAGGCCAAGCTCACGTCCGGAGGCGCCGAGCGGGATCTCGAGCTCGGCGCGTGCAAGATAATAAGCTCGCCCGCCGAGCGGATCGTCGGTGATCTGCCGGCGCTCGGTCGAGAGCGTGCCATTGACATCGAGATAGGGAATCCGCTGCACCCGCGGGCCGACGCCGCGAATGTCGAAGCCGCGGATCTGCGGTTCGCCAAGGAAGAAGCGGTCCGTCAGCCGGACGGGATCGATGCCGGGTCCACGCGAATCCTCGAAGCTGTGAATGTAGCCGCCCTCGGCAGAGGTCGAGAAAATGAAGCCGCTGCCCACGTTCCAATATTTGGCGGCGTTCAATTTCGAGCGCAGATATTTGACGTCGCCGCCAAGCCCGGCAAAGTCTTGGCTGAGCACCACACGATGTCCGCGGCTCGGGCGCAGCGAGTTGTTGAGCGTGCTGTAGACCAGCGAATAGCCGACCGACGAGGTGGTACGATCGCCGATCGCGTCGCACAGGTAGCGACCAGCAAGGAGCGGATCGCACTGACGGGTCAGCGGCCCGGGGCCGTCCGGATCGGAGAAGAAGAGATCTTCGTCGAGAGAAACCTCGTCGAGATTGAGGCCGTAACGAAGCGCCAGCGAAAGATATTCCGTGAGTGGAACGCCCGCGCGCAACTGGCCGCCGGTCGTGACCTGCTCATAAGTCGTGTTCCGGTCGCCGCCCCGCGTGAAGTTGAAGCTGTTCAGATCTCTCCTGTAAAGGTCGACGCCGACGGCGATGTTGCGGTCGAACAGATAAGGCTCGGTGAAGCCGAGGTCGACCGACTTGGAATAGGTCGAATAATTGACGCTGGCACGGACGATCTGGCCCTTGCCCATGAAATTGCGCTGCTCGATCGAAAGATTGACCAGGAAGCGCTCGAGACTCGAGAAACCGGCGGAGAGTTGAAGCGAGCCGGTGGAACGCTCCTCGACGTCGACGCCGAGCACCACGCGATCAGGCGCCGATCCCTGCTCCTGCTCGACCTCCAGCTTCTCCTGGAAGAATCCGAGCGACTGAATGCGATCCTGAGAACGCTTGACGCGGATGGTGTTGAAGGGATCGCCCTCCGCCAGCCGGAACTCGCGGCGGATCACCTTGTCGCGCGTGTTGGTGTTGCCGTTGACATCGATCCGCTCGACATAGACGCGCGGCGTTTCCGCCACCCTGAAGGTCGGGGACATGGTGTGGGTTTCCTTGTCCCGGTCATAGCCCACCTGGACGTCTGCGAATGCGTAGCCGAACAGGCCGGCGCTTTCATTGAGCGACGTGATCGTATCCTCGACCAGCTTGGCGTTGAACCAGTCGCCATCCTTGATCGGGATCAGCGGCCGCAAAACCTCCGGCTTCAAGTCGCGGATGCCGCTCTCCACCTTCACGTCGCCGAACTTGTACCGCTCACCTTCCTCGACCACGTAGGTGATGATGAAGTCGCGGCGATCCGGCGTAAGCTCGGCCACGGCGGAGACAACGCGGAAATCGGCATAGCCGTTGATCAGGTAGAACTGCCTGAGCTTCTGCTGGTCAAAGGCAAGCCGATCGGGATCGTAACTGGTGTTGCTGCTGAAGAAGCGCGTGAGACGCGCCTGCTTCGTCAGCATTTCCGAGCGAAGCTCACCGTCCGAGAACTTCTGGTTGCCGAGGATGTTGATCTGGCGGACCTTGGAACGCGGCCCTTCCTGAATTTCAAACACCACGTCGACTCGGTTCTGCTCGAGTTGGACGATTTTCGGCTCCACCGTGGCGGCGAACCGGCCCTGGCGGCGATAAAGCTCGATGATCCGGGCGACGTCGGCGCGGGCCTTCGAACGGGTGAAGATCTGCCGCGGCGCCAGCCGGATTTCCGGTGTGATCTTATCGTCCTTGAGCCGCTTGTTTCCTTCCAGCACAATGCGGTTGATGACCGGGTTCTCGCGAACCTCGACCGAGACCACGCCGTCATTGTAGCGGATCCCGACATCGGCGAAGAGCTCGGTCGCGAACAGGTCCTTTAGCGCCTCGTCGCCCCGCTCGGGCGTGTAGGTCTCACCGGGGCGGAGTTTGATGTAGGAGATGACGGTCTCCGGCTCCAGGCGCTGGTTTCCGGTGACCGCGATCGAACGAATGATCCCCGTGCCGGGAAGTGCTGCGGCGGGAGCCTGAGCGGCCGGTGCCGCCGGTGGCTGAGCCGGAGCCGGCGTCTGAGCCGCCTGCTGCGCAAGCGCGGGCGCGGCCGTTCCGCCCAGGATGGTGCCGACCAGCAGCGCTATGCACAGCCGCTTGCCGCCTGAGAATGCCTTGTTCGCTGTCACGCGTCCCCGCCCTCTAAACTATTAGGCCGGATCGAATACCGGCCGGTGACCCTGTTTGTTAACGCACTGCCCGATGACGGTCAGCCGATCAACCCGCCAAGCTTCTTCCACAGCCCGAAAGACGCCAGGTCGTTCAGGGTGACGAAGATCATCAGCGCCAGCAAAGCCGCAAGCCCGGTTCGGAACGCCCATTCCTGCGCTTCGGGCCTGAGCGGTTTTCGCCGGACGCCTTCGATGATGTAGAAGAGAAGATGTCCGCCATCGAGCAATGGGATTGGCAACAAGTTAATGAATCCCAGATTAATCGAAATGATGGCCATGAACCAGAAGAAGGGAAGCAGGCCAAGACTCGCCTGCTGGCCCGAATATTGGGCGACCTTGAGCGGACCGCCCATTTCCTTGACTGAACGCTCGCCGCTGATCACCTGCCCAAGCGTCACCACCATCATCTGAACGGTGTCTATCGTCTGGGTGATCGCCGTCCCCACCAGTTGGTGCGGCGGAAGCGTCTTGAGCTCGATCGTTCCGGGCCGGACCCCGAGCCGGCCGATCCGCGCCTCATTGCCGAAGCCGTCCCGTTCGAGCTGGCTGCTCGTCGTCGCCGGAATCGTCAGCCGCTCGCCGTCCCGCTGAATGCCGAACCGCATGGTCTGGTTCGGCCGGATCCGAACATGATCGTGAAGCTCGGCGAAGGTCTCGATCGCACGCCCGTCTATGCTGACGATCCGATCGCCCGGGCGCATCCCGGCACGGTCAGCGGGGCTTCCGCTTTCGATCGCGGTGATCAGAGCAGGCGTGGCCGGATAGCCGATTGCGCCGAAGATCGCGATGAAAGCCAGGATGGCGAACAGAAAATTGATGACCGGGCCGGCGGCGACAATGATGAAGCGCTGCCATACCGGCTTCGCTTGGAACGTCTCCGCGCGTTCCTGAGGGGAGAGCGACAACCACTCCGGACTGGGTTGGCTGGCCGGGTTCATGTCGCCCTTGAACTTCACATAGCCGCCGAGCGGGAGCCAGCCCACTTTCCACCGGGTGCCGCGCTTGTCGGTCCAGCCGGCGACCTCGCGGCCGAAGCCGATCGAGAAGATTTCAGCTTTGACGCCGAACCAGCGGCCCGCGAAATAATGGCCGAGCTCATGGATGAAGATGAGCGGACCGATCACGAGCAGGAAGCTCAGAATGGTCATCAGGAAGCCGGGACCTGCTACTGTCAATGCTGGAACTTTCCTACCATGTCACGAGCGCGTCGCCGCGCCTCGCCATCCACCTCGAGCACCTCGTCGAGCGACCGAGGCACCGGGGGATCATATGCGTCCAGTGTGTCGCGGACGATTGCGGCGATATCAAGGAAAGCGGTGCCGCTGTCCAGAAATGAAGCGACAGCGATCTCATTGGCAGCATTGAGAATTGCCGGCTTTGCAGCGCCGGCCCGGAGAGCCTCCTTCGCAAGCCGCAGTGCCGGGAATCGCTCCTCGTCCGGAGCCTCGAAGTCGAGCGACCCCACTTTCAAGAGGTCAAGGCGCTCGCAGGGCGTCTCGATCCGTTCGGGATAGGCAAGCGTATAGGCGATTGGAATGCGCATGTCGGGCGAGCCGAGCTGGGCCAGGACCGAGCCGTCGACATATTCAACCAGGCTATGGACGACCGACTGCGGGTGCACGACCACCTCGAATGCGTCGGCACTCAGCGGGAACAGGTGGAAGGC
>JALYGI010000233.1 GCA_030777185.1 Pseudomonadota bacterium | reverse complement strand
CCGCCAGTCCCTTCTATATCCTTTATGCAGGTCAGCATCTGAAGCTCGACGGGAGCACCATCGGGCTCCTCTCCTTCGCCTTCCTCGGCGCCGATACGCTTTCCAACCTGCTGTGGGGCTATCTCGGTGATCGCTTCGGCTTCAGGCTGAGCTTCCTCCTGGCGATACTCGTCTGGATCCTTGCCGTCGTGACGCTCCTCTTCGCCGACAGCCAGGCCGGTTTCCTGATCAGCTTCATCGGCCTGGGAGCGGCGGCATCGGGATATATGATGAGCGCCACGACGATGGTCCTCGAATTCGGCTCGCGCGAAGATATTCCGATGCGGCTTGCACTGTCTGCCACCGCCGAGGGGGCGATCGCGGCGTTCGGCCCACTCGCCGCGGGCGTTTTGGCGGTGACGCTCGGATACAGCGCGCTGATCCTCGTGACGCTTGCCTTCCTCGCTTGCGCCTTTGGCGTCCTCCTGTTTCGGGTACGTGAGCCGAGGACCCGCGCGGCCTAGCCCGAGCAGACAGGTTTCTGCGGCACAAACCACGGTTGCTCAAAGAGCTTTCGGGCAGGGTCGCGAAACCCACTCGGGTCTTGACCCCCAGTTCGAACTCCGATTTATTCGAATGCTTGGTATCGCCACACGGACTTCAAAAGGAGCCGCTGCCGCCTGGGGAGGATTCATGAAACAGAAGAATCGGTTCAAAACCCAAAGTGCCCTCGGCGTGCTGGCGGCTGGGTTGATGTTGGGACTCGCTGCGCCGGCCGCCGCCCAGGTCGCTCAGTCTTCTGCGCCTGACGCGGAAAACAATCCCCAGACGGCCGAAGAGCCTACCCAAGTCCCGGAGATCGTCGTCACCGGAACGCTCATTCGAGGAACCTCCGAACTCGCGGCGCTGCCGGTCGACGTGGTAAGCGCGGAGGAGATCGCGAACCAGGGTTCCCCCAGCGTGCTCGAACTGATGAAGCGCCTTCCGGTGGCGAGCGGCGTCCTTGGTGAGCAGAATCAGTTCGATGCCCGTGCCCAAGGCTCCGAAGGCGTGGTGTCCGTAAACCTGCGCGGCCTCGGGCCTGGCCGCACGCTGGTGCTGCTCAACGGCCGCCGCCTTGCCCTGGCGCCGATCGGCATTCCGTCGGTCGACGTCAGCTTGCTCCCAATCGCCGCGCTCGGCCGCCTCGAAGTGCTTAGGGACGGCGGAGCGGCGACTTACGGGTCGGACGCGCTCGCCGGCGTGGTCAACTTCATCACCAACAGCCGCTTGCAAGGCTTCGTCGTCGGCGGCGATTACAAATATTACGAAGGGTCCGACGGAGAATATAGCGCATCGCTTACCTTCGGCCACAACAACCGGAACGGCTTCCGCTTTCTGGGCTCGGTTGCGTATCAGCATCGGTCGCCGCTGCCGGTCATCGAACGCGAGTTCACGCAGCGCCCCTTCGCCGAGAACCCGGCAGGCGGCTTCACCCTCGGCGGCAATCCGAGCGTATTCCTCCCGTTCCGCATCGGAGCTCCGGGCACAGGCGTGACCGCCGGCTTGCAGCTCGACCGTGGCTGCCAACCACTCGGGGGCACAGTCACGGTCGTCTCCGGGGCGCAGCGTTGCGCAAACCAATTTACGCCCTTCGACCTCCTGGTGGAGGACGAAGATCGGATACAGGCTTATCTCGAAACCGGCATCGAAATCGGCGAGGGAATGGAACTGACGCTGACCGGCCTTATGGGCCACAGCCACGTCAGATCGAACACATCGCCGACCTTCCTCCTGCTGAACACGCCGTCGCGGCTTGCCAATCCAATCGGAGCCCAGTTCTTCGTGCCCGCAAATAATCCGGGGCTGATCGCATACCGTGCCGCAAACCCAGATCAGTTTCCCGGCGGCGCAACCAATGCCTTGCTTGCGGCCGGCACCTTCCGTACCGCGCTGCTCGGCGGGAATCCCTTATTTTCCGACGTGAATGGAATCCCTGGCGCCGGGCCCGTCCAACGCTGGTCGGAGTCGGCTCGCTTTTCGGCGGTGCTCGGCGGGGAATTCACCGACGCGCTCAACTATGAGCTCGGCCTTACCTACCACGAATATACCCGCCGAAGCACGCAGCTCGATACGATCGTGGATCGGCTGCAGCTCGCGCTTCGTGGGCTCGGCGGAGAGAATTGCAACCGTGCAGCCAACACGCCCGGCCGGAATGGTTGCCTTTTCTACAATCCCTTCTCGAATGCCATTCAGCGCAATCCGCTCACGGGTCAGGTCAATCCGGGCTTCAATGCGGCGGTGGCGAATTCAAACGAGGTCTTCGAATATTTCCTGAAGCCGAGCTTCTCGCGTCTGACCAACGATATTCTCGTCGCTGACGCCCTAGTGAGCGGCGAGACCGGCATCACCCTGGGCGGCGGAGTTGTCGGCTTTGCCGTCGGCGCGCAATATCGCAAGGAGAAGGCGAGAGGCAGGTACGGCTTTTTCAACAACCGAGACATCAATCCCTGCCCATCTTCGCTGGATTTCGGCGTCAACACCTGCACGCAGCCGACCGGATTGTTCGGCTTCCTCGGCGCCAGTTCAGACTATGACACGAGCGGCGACGTCAAGGCGACCTTCGCCGAGTTGCAGATCCCGATCTTGGAGACGGTCAACGTCCAGCTCGCTGCGCGCTACGAGGATTTCGGCGGGCGGGTCGGATCGACGTTCGACCCTCAGGCACGCGCCCGCTGGCAGGTGACGCCATGGCTGGCGCTTCGCGGCGGCATCGGCACCACCTTCCGAGCGCCGCCGATCACGATCATCCAGCCGAACGATTTCGTCACATCGCTCCAGTTCGTCGGCGGTTCGTTCCGTGCCGTCGTGGTGCAGGACAACCCCAATCTGACGCCGGAGAAGGCGCTCAATTACAGCGCCGGCGTGGCGCTCGAGGCTGGGGGCTTCCGCGGCACGGTCGATTACTACCGCTACGAACTCGAGGACCAACTGGTCGCTGAACCGGTGTCCGGCCTGCGCCGCGCGGTGTTCGGTGGAACCGATGCGCCCTCGGCTCCGGCGAACTGCTCCAGCCCATTCATCGGCAGGTTCACGCTCAACCAGCCCTGTGTTCAGGGCACCACCAACCTCGGCAATGTCACTCGTATCACGACGAGCTTTATCAACGGTCCGAAGCTGCAGAATTCAGGCGTGGACGTCCTCGCGGACTACTCGTTCGAAGTGGGGCCGGCGCGGATGATGGTCGGCGGCACCGGCACCTATGTCTTCGATTATAAGAACGGCGACCTTTTGACGGACGGCATTCTGCTGCAGCCCGGCTTCAACGCGGTCGGAAAGCTGAACTTCCAGACGACCGCTTACCCGCTGCCGCGGATCAGGGGCCAGGCCTATGTCCAGGGCGAAACGGGGCCCCACCACCTGCGCGCGACCGTGAACTACATTCACCGCTACAAGGACCAGCGTTTCGAATCCACGCCTGATGTGCCTGGGTTTCGGATCGGCTCCTTCACGACCGTGGATCTGGTCTACCGGCTCAACCTCTTCGAAACGACGGACATCACGCTCGCGGCCTTCAACATTTTCGACGAGGAACCGCCGTTCGCGCGGCT
>JALYGI010000232.1 GCA_030777185.1 Pseudomonadota bacterium | reverse complement strand
GATTCCAGCCGCACCAGGGCAATGCCGCGCGGTCGCCGCTCGGCGCATGCGGCAACGAAGCGCGCCGCCTCCTGCTGCTCCCCGTACGTGAAATCGGCGATCTCGCCGGGAAGCGCGCCTTCGACCAACAGGCGTCGCAGGGCTTCGATATAAGGCAGGTCAGCGGCTCCGTCCGCTACCATGTTGCTGGATCCATAGCTGCTTACCGAAGAAGCAGCGCCAGCAACATTGTCGGCATTCATATTGTCGGCTCCCGAGCCTCATGCGGCAGAGAGGCGCCGCCGGCTTTCTCGCGGCGCTATATGCGCCGGGAGTTTCACAGGGGCAAGGCTAGACCTCGATCAGGCAAAGAGCCTGGTCGGGGATTGAGGTCTGAGTCGGAAACGAAATAGGCCTCTTTCACGCCGTGGGCGGAAGCGCATCGCCTCCGCTTCAACTTCAACGGAGCGCTTTGCGGATCGCGCGGTCGATGAGCGCCTGGTCGGGCGCAACCGGCGCGACGATCGCGAGCCGGCCGCTGGGTTCCCGACGAGCGACGAGGAGCACGAACTCGCTTGTCCCGGCCTCGAGGTCGACAAAGGCGATTGGATCGGCGGCGCGAAGGGCGGCAATCGCCTCCTCGCCCTTGTCGATCCTCGGCGTCGGGCGGCGCTCGCGGCGCTCGGCCTGAACGACGCCCTTGAGCCCCCCCGGATATCGTTCGAGATAATCGCTGAGCCCTCCAAGGGGCAGATCCTGGCGACGTCCGTGGGAGAGCGCGGCGGCGAATTCGGTGATCCGGGTCTTGTCATAGTCGATGCCGAAGATCAGCTTCACGATCGGGGTCATCGGGGCGCGGCTCTGGACCTTGAGCCCCGCATCCTCCAGGATCTCGGCATAATCGTCGGGCGCCTGCTCGGCGGCGACGGCGAAATCATAGGCCTGGCCCAAAGCGCGGTACAATGCGGAACGGCTGCGCGCTTCGTTGCTCTTGACCGCTTCGGCGGTTTCGCGGGCGAGCGACAGGCGGTCGGCAAGCCCGGCATCCTCGCCAAGAACGAGGTCGAAGCTCGGTTGGCTGTCGTCCGGCTCGATCGCCGGCTCGCCGAAGGCGCAGGCCGGAGGAGCCTTGCCCCCGTCTCCGGGAAGAGGCGCCGAGTTGGGACCATCGGCCCAGACCGGAGTGGCCTCGGCAGATGCTCCCGCTCCGACCGCGCGGCTCACTTCCTGGGCGATGCTCTCGCTGGTTTCGGTGTCCGCCACCTCTTTCCAATTGATGACGCCGTAGATGAAGTCGATTTGCCTGCCGTCTGAGGAGAGCGGCATCAGGATGCCGCGATAGATGGTGTTCTCGCCGGAGTGGCTGACGAACTCGGCTTCGAAGCCGATCGGCGCCCGATTGGCGATGATCTGCATATAATGGTCGGTGAGGCGGGACAGCAGCGAGCGTGCGGGCACGTCGCTGATGCGGCCGACCGGCCCTTGGAGATCGCAGGCCTGGCGCAGGGAGCGGCCGATAAAGGGAACGCGCGGGTTGCTGGTGCTGGTGGTGAAATCCAAGAGCACGCTGTGCGGCCCAAAATCGTCGAGCGTGGTGGGATCGAGGTCCTCGATCGACGGGTAGGAGCGGCCGTCCAGCAGCGAGAGCCAATAATTATAAGCGCGCACGTGCATGCGGCGCTCGTCGACGCCGATCTCCGGCGGGCGCTCCATCACAGGCTCGTCATCGATCAAGGCGGCGGAGGCCGCTTCGTCCTCGAAGCCCCGGAAATTGTCCATTCGCGCCGTCCTCGCACTTATTCCCCAGTGGGCGGCAAGGTGCACCGGACGTGGTTGAGAAACCGTTAAGTGGGTGGGCGGAAAGGCGGCCCGCCCGCTTGTCATCGCTGGAGGTCGCTGATAAAGCGCGCCTCTCTCCGGGAAAGCCGCTTTAGCTCAGCTGGTAGAGCACATCATTCGTAATGATGGGGTCAGGTGTTCGAGTCACCTAAGCGGCACCACCATAAAGTCAGTGACTCAACCTCTATCTTGAGAGGTGGCGAAACTGCTTTGTTCCGGCTTTGCGTAATCGCCACGTGATCAGCCGGTGGCAATCGAGCCGGTTGGAAGTGCTCGCGCGCTCCCTGCCGATAGGCACGTTAGCAGCGATGCCCGCGAAGTAGCGCAAAGCCCGCTCGGTGGCGGGCGGACGTTAATCTCTGCGCCTAACCTGTGTCAGTTTTGCACAGGTGAGACTCTTTCAGCTGAGGCATGCAACTTCCGACAGATGCGAATGTTCGGTAGCCGACATTCGGGATGTACGCGTGACTGACAAGCAGAAGAACGAGATCGTCGAGATCGAGGCCACGCAGAAGGCGCTGCGGGAGAGCATCGAGGCGACAAAGGGATTGGCCGAAAAGGCTGAAAAGCTACTCCAGAAGCACAAGAAGACATTGCAAAAGGCTCATTCTTAAGACTGATCCTGCCGCTTCGGCTTCGTTGCTTCAGCCAGCTTGTCAGCCTCGGCGTCATAATGTTCCGCGCTTTCCAGACGCTTGCCGCAATTCCTCAGAGCCTGCGGTTTTTGCAAGGGAGCGAGACTTCTTAGCCAGCGCTCTTAAATCGGCGGCCTTAGGCATGCCACCTAAGCGCCTCTTTTAGGCGTTCCTCAGTCGGACGCCGCTCAGACACCTTTCGATGGTCCTTGGGCTTGCGCGGCTTCGGCGGCGTGTTGAGCATAGGCCGAGAACGTCGTCCTAATTGGAAAGGTCGGCATCTGCCATGGGGGGCGCCGACGCCGTTGTCGTGAACCGGCCGCGAGAAGCCCTCGCCGAGACGCTGGCGCATTAGCTGGCCGACCTCCATACTGGCGAATAGCTTTTAGGTGGCCTTGTTCTGAGGGAGGCCTTTGAACCTTTCGAGCAAGGATTGCATTAGCCCCTGAGCCGCTACGTCCTGCTCCGGCGACTGCCGCGAAGCTTCCCCTGGTTGCGCTCGGGCGAGCTGCCGTGCCTCCCATTCGCCGCGCTTCTGAATTGAGTCCACTTCCCAGTCGAAAAGGGGCGCACCCTCGCGCATGAACTCTTCGTCGACGGGCCGATCGCGTTCCATGATGTAATATGCTCCTTCAGGCGCCGAGGCTGGGAATCGTCGGTCTTTAGCCTCGTTGTGGCGGCACTTGCTATATTTCGCTGGAGCAAAGAGCCCAAACAGCAACGAGCTGATCAGCTCCGCGAGCGCAGGACCGCTGAAGCCCATCGGGGTGCCTGAGGGTCCGCCTCTGGCGGCGCTCCCCATAGCGGACATTGCTGGGCGGCCGTGCCCCCTGATTTAAACGTCCGTGTCGTTCTTTTTAAAGAGATCGACCTTGAGTGAGCCTCGTCTCCCCCGACGAGAATTTACAAGCGCGATCCGCCAATAAATAGCGATCCCCAGCACCATGGCCACCGCGAGGATATAGGCAATCTCCTCTCTCACGCTTTGCTCTTCTTGCAGCGGCTAGGCTTGGAAGGCTCCATGTCAGCCGGTGAGTCCCATCGGCTGTTCGCGCCAGACGCTCGCGCTCGCCGCCGGCCGCACTTTCACCCGGTTTATCCAGGCGCCGAGATTGGAGCAGCCCTCGGGGAGCGGCTGACCAGCCCCGCCCAGCAGGTCCACGTAACAGTAAAGACAAATATCGGCCACGGTGAAGCGGTCCCCCGCCAACCAGCGGCGGCCATCCATCAGCTTATCGAACCAGCGTAGCGCCTTCCTTCCCTTCTCTTTCATGCCCTCTGCGGCTTCTGGGATGCAGTGGATGCGTTCCCGGAAGATCTCGAGCCCCTCGCCGAAATAGAAGCCCTGCAGCATCGGCAGGCATACGTTGATCTCCGCTCGGCGCCACCACATGCGCGTCACGGCCCGCTCTTCAGCGGTGCGGCCGACGAGCGGCGGTTCCGGAAACTTCTCCTCCAAATACTCGCAGATCGCCCAGGTCTCGGAGAGCGGCGTACCGTCATCGAGCAGGAGCAGGGGCGTCTGTCCCGCGGGGTTGAGGCTGAGATAAGGCTCGCGGCGGTTCTCGCCCGTGAGGATGTCGATCTCCTGCCTGTCGAGCTCGATCCCCTTCTCCAGCACGAAGAAACGTACGATGCGTGGGTTCATGCCGAAGCTGTCATAGAACTTCATCGGTCCCTCCCTCCGTTATCGAGGTCCTTTTAGTACCGCGTACGCGCGTCGGAGCTATAGTGCCCATTGCCTTCATCCTAGCTGTGGCGACAGCATACCGAACCCGACGCTGCCGCTCTCCGGCAGCTAGTCGTCCCCACTGCCCTTGTTCTTGTCGGTCGTCAGTCGAACGGCGATAGCCCTCGCCTCCGCGTCGCCAACGGCCCGATAGATCTCTTCGGCAGTCGGTCCGCCAGGCCGATCGACAGCCAATGCTCCCGGGCGCTGATCATTCAGGATGATCATTCCGGACGGAATGACGAGGGATACCCAGGCAAGGCAGACTTGAGCCAGTTGCATCCACATTGGACTATGGCGGCTGCGGTAAGTTTTCATCTTCCGTGCTCCCGCACTGGTCGACAGAAAATCAGCTCATTCAACGCGCGACGAACTGCTGCTTAGACTGCAAGCAACGCGGCTCGGCGGAATACTGCTCAGGGCGAGCCGTGTACGACTCGCTATACCGTAAAACCCGCAGTCACGCACCCCTTAGCGACATGGCAAGGGGAGCTTTAGCCGTTCGCTCGCGTCCCTCGATTCGGACGCGCCTTTGGCAGCTTGCGAGCGTTTGTCTGAGGGGCCGGCGTGGACGGCCGTCCCAGCAGAAACCCTGAACCAGGTTCACGCCGAGCGACCGGAGAACATCGCGCTCCTCTTCCGTCTCCACTCCCTCGGCCACCAGCTGGCTGTCAATCTCTCTCGAGAAGGAGATCAGGGCAGACGCGAGCGCCCGGCGGGCAGGGTCCTTATCGATGCCGGAGCAAAGGCTCATGTCGAGCTTGATCAGATCGGGCCGAATCTGAAGGATATGCCGCAGGCTCGAATATCCCGCCCCCATGTCATCAACCGCCACGCGCAGACCTTGGCTGCGCATGGGGTCAAGTGCCCGGTTGAGACGGGAGTAATGGGCGACCGTTTCGTGTTCCGTAATCTCCAGGATCAAACGGTCCAGGGGAACTCCGGCGAGCGTAGCGGGCAATTATCGTTGCTTCGAAGTGTCCGGAACGAAGCGCTGCGAGAGGACTCGCGAGCGCTTGGCCGACGGTCTGCCAAACGGCGACTATCTGCCCCGCATTCTAAACAGTGGAACCTGCTTGATGTTTCAAAGGGTTGAGCAGAAAATACAGTATAAAGGAGGTGTTCAGCGCTTTTTAACACCGCGCCAACGCTACGGAACCGGAACGATAGCAGCTATCGACCGAGTATACGGTTCGACGGTCGTGGAAAAAATTCAATACCGCGAGAGAGATACAACACGTCGAGACTGTCCGGTGACGGTCGGGTTGATATCGCCTAATGATCTGGACGTTCTGGCGACAGGCTTGCGCAGGATCTACCCGCCCGCAGATTGCGCCTGCTTCAATGATCTTTTGACTGCCATCGATGAAGCAGATGCTCGCCCCTGGTCCGCAGCTGCGGGTCTGCGGCACTAAGCAAGCTGCCGGCGTTCGAGCACCACAGGTTCCTGCCATCAAGAGTGCGGTGCATCGTCGTGACCGCCTCGGCCTCGTCGCGAGCGCCATAAAGTCGGACATTCCCATGCACCCGAGGCCAAGTGCTGGCACCTCGAGCCTCCGAGCCGGGCTTGCGCCTGTGCTCTGATCGGATTGCAAGCCCGGCTTCCGGCCAAGGCAGCGACATTTCCGGACGATCTGAGTGCCCAATTTTGTCCGCTGTGGGGCACCACCACTGATCAATGATCGAGGCCCCGCTCACCACGCCTCTCCAATTTCCACCCATCGCGGAAACATAAGCCACGGCTCGGTTGCGCAGTGGCGGATGGCAGTTCAAGATCAGACCCGGCGCTGGCGGCGCTGCAGGAGAGGAGAGAGCAGATGTTCAGCCACGTGATGATCGGCGCGAACGACGTGGATGCTTCAAAACGATTTTATGACGCTGCTCTTGGCGCTCTCGGTGTGCCGCCCGGCCGCAAGGATGAGAAGGGCAGGGTCTTCTATATGACGCCCAAAGGCGTGTTTGCGCTGACGAAGCCGATCAACGGCCAGCCGGCGTCTTGCGGGAACGGATCTACGGTGGGATTTGCTGCTGAGTCTCCAGAGCAGGCTGACGCGTGGCACAAAGCTGGCCTGGAAAATGGTGGGACAGCGATCGAAGACCCGCCGGGGATACGCGAGGGCCCCCTCGGAAAGCTCTACTTGGCCTACCTGCGCGATCCAGCCGGAAACAAGGT
Source organism: Pseudomonadota bacterium (assembly GCA_030777185.1). Lineage (GTDB taxonomy): Bacteria > Pseudomonadota > Alphaproteobacteria > Sphingomonadales > Sphingomonadaceae > Allosphingosinicella. The sequence goes on along the minus strand of JALYGI010000232.1, from coordinate 144 downwards.
TTGCGCTCTGCACCGAATTCGCGATTGACCGCGGCTTTGCAGTCCGAAGGACAGGTCCGCTGGCTGGGATCTTCGGGTCGCCGGGACACTCCGCAACAGAAACTCCAGACAGCCGCAGCGAACGCGGGAAGACCAACCGAGGCT
>JALYGI010000231.1 GCA_030777185.1 Pseudomonadota bacterium | reverse complement strand
TCGAAATCCGCCTCCGTCCGCTGCACCGGCGGCGTGATACCCTGATATTGGAGCCTGAGGTCGTTCCAGCCCTGGTTGTAGGCGCCGGTCGGAATCTGGCCGTTGAACACGTTCCAGCGCCACTTGTCGACGAGCAGTCCGAACGGCAGGAATGCCACCTTGTCCATTGCCTGGCGCAGGAGAAGGCCGGTGTCCTTGTCGGCGGACGGCACCTTAGATTTGTCGAGCAGACCCACTTGAACGAGATATTCCGGCGTCACCGAAAGCGCGATCATGTCACCGATCGCCTCGTGGAACCCGTCGTTCGCGCTGTTGAGATACAGATAGGGCTGTTTGTTGTAGGCGCGCTGGTAGAAATTGTGGCCGAGCTCGTGATGGACGGTGACGAAATCGTCCGCATTCACCTTGGTGCACATCTTGATGCGCAGATCCTCGACATTGTCGACATCCCAGGCCGAGGCGTGACAGACCACCTCGCGGTCGCGCGGCGCAGTGATCATCGAGCGCTTCCAGAAGGTCTCGGGGAGCGGCGCGAAACCCAATGAGGTGAAGAACTGCTCGCCGGTGCGCACGATCTTCTCCGGCGTATATTTCTGCTTCACGAGCAGATCGGTGAGGTCATAGCCGACGTCGCCGGCTCCCTTTGGCGCCACCACGTCGTAGATATCGCCCCATTCCTGCGCCCACATATTGCCAAGCAGATCGGCGCGGATCGGCCCCAACTTGGGCTGGACCTGATCGCCATATTTCTGATTGAGCTTGGCGCGCGTATAGCAGTGGAGCTGATCGTAGAGCGGCTTCACCTGGCTCCAGAGCTTATCGGTCAGGGCCGCGAATTCCTCAGGCGGCAGATCATATTGCGACCGCCACATCGCCCCGACATCGGGGTAGCCGAGTTCCTTGGCACCCTGGTTCGCGATTTCGACCATCCGGGCATAATCCGCCCTCATCGGCCGCCCCACATTATTGTGCCAGCTCGTCCACATCTCCTTGAGGTCTTCGGGGTCCCGGACGGTCCCCATCTTCTCCTCAAGATCGTTGCCCGTCATCTCCTTGCCGTTGAGCGTGCCCCTGCCCTTGCCGTAGGTCGACTGAAGCCGGGTCGAAATCGTGTTCAATTCGGCCGCGGCGCCGGGTGTGGTCGGGGCCGGCAGGACGAGGCCTCCGCGCAGGAAGTCGAGCTTGCGCTTGGTGTCGTAATCCAGCCCCGGTACGTTGGCGAAGCGCGCCGCCTCGTTAGCGAAGCGCACGCCCATTTCCGTGCCGAGCGTTCCGAAGTGCGCGGCAAGCGCGTCGGTGTCGTCGGTGATGTAGGTCGCATTCACCCATTGGGCACGGCTGCTCATGACGGAGAAATCGGCAAGCTCCTTTTCCGCGCGCGCAACGAAAGCCCGGGCTTCTTCCGCCGTCGGCGCCGCGCTCTGCGACGCAGGGGTGGAAGCGGTGGCAGCGGGGGATGCGGACCCCAGCTCCTGGTCTGCAGCCGCGGTAGTGCAGGCGGCGAGGCTGAAGGCGAGGGCAAGCGCGGATACAGTAGCTTTCATGGAAGCATCCTCAAGATTGTTCTGGTTTCCGATCTATTCTGCGCAGCTGAACGGCCGCTGATCAAGCGGCAAGGAAATCGGCGATCGCGCGGCCGAACTCCGGCTTGGTCACCGCGCTCATATGATTTCCTGGAATGCCAGCCACCCTTCCGTCCGGAAGGAGGTCGGCCAGCTCGCCGACGGGCCCGTTATCCTGGTCATCGACACCAGCGAGCACCAGTGTCGGCATTGTGATGCCGCGGAGCTCCTCTTCAGTTGAATCAACGAAGCTTCCCAGGAGCGGAAGCAGCGCTTCCGGGTCACCCTTGGTGGTCTTGAGAAAGGCCTCGGCAAGCCATTCTGGGGAGCCGCGCTCGTGCGTGCCGAGGCCGGTCAGAATGTGCCGGAAATGCTCGGCACGCCGGCCGACGTTCAGCATCCCTTGCAGGCCCATGCCGCTGATGATCAGCCGCCGAGGCGCCGCGCCCATGATCACCATCCGTGCCGAGGTCCGGGCGCCAAGCGAATAGCCGCCCAAATCATAGTCCTTAAGGCCGAGATGCCGGATCAGGGCAAAGCCGTCGTGAGCGAGGATGTCCGGCGGATATGAGCTCTGGTCGTGCGGCTTGGCGCTGCGGCCGTGCCCGCGCAGATCGGGCGTGATGACCCGGAACCCGCGGCGGGCGATCTCCGCGGCGTGGCCGAAGCGGATCCAGTTCGTGTCCGCGTCCGAAAAGAGACCGTGGAGAAGGAGCACAGGGCGCCCTTCGCCCAGCTCGTACCAGACGAGCTCGGCGCCATCGGGCGCGGCGAAGCTTTGTTCAATCGGGGAGCTTGCCAACCGTGTTCATCCAGCGATCAACCAGCGGCTGATGTTCGTCCGATCTTTTTTCCGGGAGACCATCGGTGTTGAGCCAGGCGCGGTGCATGCTCTCGACGCCGAAATGATGCTTTGGTTTGTAGCGGGAAGGATCGTCGAACGTACCGACGATCAGATCCATGTTCCCGCTTCCCCCTTGGGTATATTCGAAAGTCAGCGAAGTCCCGCAGGAGGAACAGAAGCCGCGGCGGGCGAAGGGCGAAGACTGGTAGTAATCGGGCTTGCCGTCCCAACGGACCTCTGTCTCCCTGACATTCTTCATCGCCAGGCTGACATTGCCGCTCGACCGCTGGCACATGCGGCAATGACAGAGGTAAGCGTCCTCATTGTCGATCCCGGCCGTGTAGCGGACCTTCCCGCACATGCAGCCACCGGTGACTTGTTCCGTCACGACTTCCTCCGTCAGGCGGCCTTGCGAAGGTGCTTGCGGCCGAGCAGCTCGGCAATCTGCACGGCGTTCAGCGCCGCGCCTTTTCGCAGATTGTCCGAGACGCACCAGAGGCTCAGGCCATTCTCCACCGTCGGATCCTCGCGGACGCGGCTGATATAGGTGGCATATTCGCCGACGCATTCCACCGGAGTCACATAGCCGCCATTCTCGCGCTTATCGACCAGCATCACACCCGGTGCCTCGCGCAATATGTTCTGCGCCTTTCTCGCCGAGATCTCATTCTCGAACTCGATGTTGATCGACTCCGAATGGCCCACGAATACCGGCACCCGCACGCAGGTCGCACTGACCTTGATCTTCGGGTCGAGGATCTTCTTGGTCTCGACCACCATCTTCCACTCTTCCTTGGTCGAGCCGTCGTCGAGGAAGACATCGATATGCGGAATGACGTTGAAGGCGATCTGCTTGGTGAATTTCACCGGCTCCGACTGGTCGCCGACGAAGATGTTGCGGCTCTGCTCGAACAGCTCGTCCATGCCCGCCTTGCCCGCGCCTGAGACCGACTGGTAAGTCGAAACCACCACCCGCTTGATCCTCGCAAAATCATGCAGCGGCTTAAGAGCGACCACCATCTGTGCCGTGGAGCAATTGGGGTTCGCGATGATGTTTTTGCGCCGGTAGCCGTCGATCGCCTGCGCGTTCACTTCCGGCACGATCAGCGGCACATCCGGATCCATGCGATAAAGCGAGCTGTTGTCGATCACCGTGCAGCCGGCGGCGGCGGATTTGGGCGCATAGAGCTTGGAGATCTCGGAGCCTGCCGCGAAGAGCGCCATGTCCCATCCGGCAAAGTCGAAATGCTCGATATTGCGGACCCGGAGCATCTGGCCGGTCTCGCCATACTCGATCTCATCGCCCGTGGACCTCGGCGATGCGACGACCGCCACCTCGTCGGCGGGGAATTCCCGCTCGGCGAGGATGTTGAGGATCTCGCGCCCGACATTGCCCGTCGCACCGACGACGACGATCCGGTAACCCATCTTTATTCTCCAATACTGCAGCCCGTCACTTCACTGCTTCTGCCCGTCACTTAAGGACGGGGCGCTGCAATGCAATGCGCTACTCCTTCCCCTCACCGTCCGGTCGAGGAAGGATTCGATCGTCCGCCACAAATGGGTCTGCCGTCCCTCCCCCGTGATGGCATGGGTAGCGCCGGGATAGACCATCAGCTCGAAGGGCCGCTTCTGCTCCTGAAGCCTGGCGACGAGCGCGGTGGTGTTCTCGAACACGACATTGTCGTCGGCCATGCCGTGGAGGATCAGCAACGGATCGGCGATCTTGCCGGCATCCCGCAGCGCGCTCGCAGCCTCGTAAGGCTTGGGATCGTGCGACGGGTTGCCAAGAAAGCGTTCGGTATAATGGGTGTCGTACAGCTCCCAGCGCGTCACCGGGGCTCCCGACACGCCGGCGGCATAGGCGCCGGGGGAAGCCTCCAGCAGCTTCAGCGTCATGTAGCCGCCATAGGACCAGCCGTAGACCGCTATCCGACGGGGATCGATGAAGTCCTGGCGCTTCAGCCACTCGACTCCCGCCAGCTGGTCCGCCACTTCGACGCTGCCGAGCTTGAGGTAAAGTTGGTCGGCAAATTCCCGGCCCCGCCGCGGCGTTCCGCGGCCATCGACCGAGAAGACGATCCAGCCCTTGTCCACCAGATATTGCTGAAGCGGATTGCCCCAGGCGCGCATCACTTGCCCGCCCGACGGACCGGCATAGACCTGGACGAAGACCGGGTAGCGCCTGCCGGGTTCCCGCCTGGGTGAGAGCATCTTGTAGGGGATGTCGGTTTTTCCGTCGGCTGCCTTCAGCGTGCCGAAGACGGGCGTGACATGGCTGTCGAGAAAGGGAGCATAAGGGTGCGAGGCATCGAGCCGGTTCTCCTCGATCCAGGCGAGCCGCTGTCCCTTGGCATCGGCGAGATAGACCTGGGTGGGATGATTGGGGTTCGAGCGGAAAACGAGCGCCCGCGTCGCCGCCTCATCCATTTCAACATCGCTCGTATGCCAGCCCGTCTCGGTGACCCGCGCAATTTTCCCGGGACGATCGAGGCTGGCCCAGTAGAGATGCTGCTCATCGGGATGATCGTAACTGCCGGTGAAGTAGACGCGGCGGGCCCGCTCATCGACGCCGGCGACCTTGCCGACTTCCCAATTGCCGCGGGTGAGCTGCGTCCACTTGCCACCCTTCCAGCGGTATAGGTGCGAGAAGCCGCTCCGCTCGGAGGACCAGATCAGGCTTCCATCCTTGAGCGGCTTCAGATTCTCGTGAAGGTTGATCCAGCTCTTCGATGTTTCGCTGAAGAGCGTCGTCGAACGGCCGGTCGCCGGATCGACGCGAAGCAGGTCCAGCTTCTTCTGGTCGCGGCTCTGGCGCTGCACGAACAGCGATTTTCCGTCGGCGCTCCAATCGACCCGGGCAAGATAGATGTCGGGATCGGAACCGAGATCCACCTTCACCTTCGAGCTTCCGTCCGGGGCCATCACATAAAGGTCGACGCGCGCATTGGCGCTGCCGGCGACCGGATAGCGCTGCTCATAGAGCTTCGTGCCCTCGGCGCCGATCGCGGCGCGAGTGACGACTTTGACCGGGCTTTCATCGACCCGCGCAACTGCCAGATAGCGATCGTCTGGAGACCACCAATGGCCCTTGCTCCGGTCCATCTCCTCCTGCGCCACGAATTCGGCCGAGCCCCAGCTGAGCGTACCGCCGCCGTCCGTGGTCAGCGGCCGTTCCTGGCCGCTGGCGACGTCGACCACGAACAAATTCTGGTTGCGCACGAACGAGAGGAGCCGACCGCTCTCCGACACCTGCGCGTCGACCTCGGTTTCCTTGGTGTTGGTCAGCCGCCGTGCGCTGCCGTCCAGCGAGGCCAGATAGAGGTCGCCGTCGATCGGCACCAGGATCGACCTGCCGTCCGGTGCCCAGTCATAAGCAGTGATCCCCTTGGTGCCGGCGATCCGCGCCCGCTCGCGTCGCATTTTCTCTTCTTCCGAGACTTCGGCGCCGGTGCCGAGCTTCTCGGAATCCACCAGCATGCGCGCCTGTCCCGTGGCCGTGTCCACCGCCCACAGGTCGTAGCGGTCACGATCTGCGGCCCGGTTCTTGAGCAAGGTGGCGAGCCGTCCGTCCGGCGACAGCTTCGGCAGGCGCGGCGCGGCGCCCTGCAGCGCCGGGCTTTGAAACACGCGCTCAAGCGTGAGGTCGGCGGCGAGGACGGGGGTCGAGGAGAGGAGAAAGGCGGCGGCGAGGCTGAGGGTGTTGCGCATGGCCCGCACCCTAGCTTTGGCCGCGGCAAAAGAAAGGGCGGAGAAGGATCGCTCCCTCCCCGCCCCTATTCTCGCACTTTCAAGCGTCTGGGCTCAGCCCTCAGCATTCTCGGTAGCCGGAGTGGCAGTCGGCGCCTCGGCCCGCGCTTCGGGACCCTGGCGGGTGTCGCGGCGCTCGGCGATGCGCGCGGCCTTGCCGGTGCGGCCGCGGAGATAATAGAGCTTCGCGCGGCGCACGACGCCGCGGCGCACGACATCAATCGTCTCGATGTTCGGCGAATAAAGCGGGAAGACGCGCTCGACACCCTCGCCGAACGAGATCTTGCGGACGGTGAAGGAGCTGCCGAGGCCGCGATTGGCGCGAGCGATGCAGACGCCTTCGAAATTCTGGACGCGGGTGCGGTCGCCTTCGACGACGCGGACGCCGACGCGGAGCGTGTCGCCCGGGCGAAATTCCGGAATGGTCTTGGTGGCGGAGAACTGCTCGATGGCCTCGGCCTCGAGCTGCTGGATGAGGTTCATGTCGTGTCAGCCTTCGTCTTCGCGCTGCGCGCCAGAGGGCGGAGGCCTTCGCGCGTCCCCGTGACGCTCGATCAGGTCCGGCCGCCTTAGCCGTGTATCGTCTTCCGCCCTTGCTTTCCGCCAGGCGGCGATCTTCGCATGATCCCCCGATCGCAGCACTTCGGGGATCGTGCGCCCTTCCCACATCTGTGGTCGGGTATAATGAGGATATTCGAGGAGACCGGTTTCGAAGCTTTCCTCCTCACCGCTCGATGCCGCGCCCATTACGCCAGGGAGCAGCCGAACGCAAGCGTCGAGCACAACGAGCGCCGCCGTTTCGCCGCCGGAAAGCACATAGTCGCCGATCGACACCGGGAGGATTGGACGCGCCTCGAACAGCCGCTCGTCCATGCCTTCGAAACGGCCGCAGAGGATGGAAACACCAGGGCCTGCGGCAAGCTCCCGCACCAGGTCTTGCGTGAGCGGCCTTCCGCGCGGGGTCATCGCCAGCATGGGCGCGCCGGGCCGCCGCTCCAGCACATGATCCACGGCCGCGGCAAGCACGTCGGCGCGCATCACCATCCCCGCCCCGCCTCCGGCCGGCGTGTCGTCGACCGAGCGGTGCTTGTCGGCCGCGAAATCACGGATCTGGACAGTCTCCAGCGACCACTTTCCCTCGGCCATCGCCCGGCCGGCGAGGCTCAGCCCAAGCGGTCCCGGAAACATTTCGGGATAGAGGGTCAGAACGGTCGCGGCGAAAGGCATCCGCTCACGGCGCAGCGATGGAAAAGCGCAGCGCCTGGATGCCGGCGGGATTGGTCGGCGCGAGCAGCAATTGGCCGTCGAGCTTTCCGCGGGCGCAATCCCATTGAAACGTGCCCGACAGCGCACCTGTGGGCTGGATCGGGGAATCGGTTCGGCACTCGCCGACCTGCCCTTTCAGCCGCGCGAATTCCGCCCGCCAGTTCGCTGCCGATCGGTCCAGCAGGAAATTCATGGCAAGCAACCTGCCTGCCGCCGCGACGTCTCCGGCACGGTACATCGAACCCGCGGCTGCATAGGCTGCGGCCAGGGATTGGCTCGCCGTCGGCTTGCGGCCGACCAGCAGGCCTGCCTTGTGGAGCGCGACCGCGGCGTCCCAGGCAGTGCCGGATGCGCCGGTGTAAGTGCGGTTGGTGAAAACGAAAATGCCGATGCCATGGTCGGGCAGCAGGAGCATGTGCGATCCGTAGCCAGGATAGCCGCCGCCATGGCTGAGGGTGAGGCCAAGCTCGCAGTCGGACGCCGCGATCAGCCCCATCCCATAAGCGGCAGCCTGAGGGCAGGCAGCCGCTCCACTTCTGCCGAAGCGGCTGCGCACGCGCGGAAAATTGGAGCCTTGGGCCATCTCGCGCACCGTGGCGCGGCGCACCGGTCCGGTTTCAGGCCCGTCGCGTGGAGGCCAGGCCGAGAGGAGAAAGGCCATCCACTTGGCATAATCGTTCGCGCTTGTTTGAACGCCGCCCATGGCGCCAAACACGCCGTGGCGCATCGTCGGCTCCTCAGACCAGGCATCATTCTCCCACCGATAGCCGACTGCCCGGCGCTCGAGGGGAGACTCGCGGACCTCGTATCGAGTGGAGGCCATGCCGAGCGGCCGCTGGATATGACGCAGAATATATTGATCGTACGGCATAGCAGAGACATTGGTGATGATCCGACCGAGCAGCGCGTAGCCGAAGTTGGAATATTCAAAGGCCGTTCCGGGCGGGCGCGTGAACGGCACTCCATCCTGCAGCATCCGCGTGAATTCGGCTTCGGTCAGCACCTGCTGCCGATCGCCCCAAGGATCGTCGGTGACGAAGCCCGCGCTGTGGTTGAGGAGGTCGCGCACCCGGATGCGCGGCGAATCCGACGTCGGATAGCGCCAGCGGCGAAGCTCAGGCACATAAGTTTCCGCAAGCGCGTCCAGCGACAGCTTGCCCTCATCCCTCAGCTTCAGGATCGCAAGCGCAGTGAACGCCTTGCTCATCGACGCGATCCGGAAGAGGCTGTCGGGCGTGACGGGGCGCCTGGCCTCGAGATCCTGGACGCCCAGGCCCCTCACGTGAACGAGGCGCCCGTCCGCGACGATGCCATAAACAAGGCCAGGAACCTTGGTGTCCGGATCGGCCTGGAATTCCCTGAACAGACGGTCGATCTCGGGCGCGAGTTGCGCGATCGCGGAAGGCGCCTGCTGTGCCCCGGCGGCGATCGGAGCCACCATCATGAAAGCCGCTAAAAAACCGGTTAGCACACGCACCTGCGCCTCCTGTTCAGATGTTCTGCTCCACCTATCGCCTTGTTTGCCGAGCCGCCAGATATTCAGGGAACAGAGTGCCGGATGCAGCGCTAAGCGCCCATGCAGGATATGGATTATGATTGTCTGGTCATCGGCGGCGGGCCGGCGGGGCTCACCGCCGCAATTTATTTGAGTCGCTATCATCTGTCGCTGAAGGTCGTCGACGCGGGCAAGAGCCGGGCGAGCTGGATTCCCTGCTCGCACAATCATGCCGGCTATCCGGGCGGGATCGAAGGCAAGGAGCTGCTTCGGCTGATGCGTGAACAGGCGCAGATGTACGGCGCCTCGATCGAGACTGGACGCGTCACCCGGCTCGACAAGATCGAGGGCGGCTTCATGGCCGAATGGGGCAGCGGCTCCGTGACTGCCCGCAAGGTGTTGCTGGCAACCGGCGTCACCAACCGCAAGCCGCCGATGGACGAGGATCTCCACGACGAGGCGCTGTGGAAGGGGCTTATCCGCTACTGCCCCGTCTGCGACGGCTACGAGGTCACCGACAAGAAAGTGGGCGTGATCGGCAGCGGCTCGCACGGTGTCGCGGAGTCGGTGTTCTTGCGCGGGTTCACCGAGGACATCACCCTGATCGCACCGGACCGGGCGCATGATTTCAGCGCGGATGACATTGCCCGAATGAAGGAATTCGGGATCAAATGCGTCGACGGGCCCTGTCAGGCGGTGGCCGCCGTGGACAAGTGCATCACGGTTGCGACGCCTTATGGCGAGCATATCTTCGACAGCGTCTATCCGGCGCTGGGATCGGACACGCATACGGAGCTCGCCGAGCAAGTCGGCGCCCAAATCGCGGAGGACGGGACACTCCCGGTCGACGACCACCAGCGCACCAGCGTTCCCGGCCTTTACGCGGCGGGCGACGTGGTGCTCGGCCTCGACCAGATCAGCCACGCAATGGGTGAAGGCGGCGTCGCGGCCACGACCATGCGCAACGACCTTGCCAAGGAAAAGCCGATCCTCCGCGAGCGGCTCAAGGGCAATTCAATGCGCTAGAGAGCTTTCCAGCCAGGTGGAATCACCTGACGGCTCGGAAAGCACGGCCATCAAAGAGAGAATGAACTCGCTCCTGGTTTAGCGAACCGGGAACGAGTCTAGACCTCCAGCAAGACCAGGCTCTTACGCGAGGAATGCTGCATCCAGGACGATCTTGCCGTCCTGGAGGTCGGCGATGCCGTCGCGAAACGGAACCATGCTGCGCTTGCCGTCGGGCTTTTCGATTTCAAGGATGTCGCCGGCGCCGAAATTCTCGACTGCGACCACCGTTCCGAGCGGCTCTCCTTCGGCGCTTTCACACGGGAGGCCGATCAGGTCAGCGTGGTAATATTCCCCCTCCTCCAGCGGCGGCAACGCTGAGCGGGAGATGGTGATGAGCTGCCCGCGCAGCGCCTCGGCGGCGCTGCGGTCGGTGATCTCCGCAAAGCGGATGATGGGCACCGCGCCTCCCGATTTCACAGACTTCAAGGTCAGGAGCCGGTCGCCTACCTGAACCGCCGTCTGGCGGCTCAGATTTTCGAGGCTTTCCGCGAAGAGCTTCAGCCGGACCTCGCCGCCGATGCCGTGAGCACCTGCGATGGCGGCGAGGGTCACCTGCTGGTCAGGCTCGTCCTTGGGAGTGCCGAAGCGCGAAGACGCCC
>JALYGI010000230.1 GCA_030777185.1 Pseudomonadota bacterium | reverse complement strand
GGGCTGAGGCTTAAACGCCGAGCCGGCAGTCTGAGCGCCGAACGGCCGGCGCTGCAAGGCTGCTATTCCGGCCTCGCTCGGCGGCGGCGGATCGGCTCAATGGCGGGAGCGCGGGGGATCCAGTTTCGCCGCCTGATCTTCATAATAGCGCGCGAGCTGGCGAAGGGCCCTCACCTCGTCGGACCGGCCATTCTGCGAAGCGGCCGACCGGCACTCCTTCGCTTGCTCGCGGAAATAATCTGATTCCTTCATGCGTGCTGCCTTTCGGGAACTGAAAAGCCTAACATGCATTACTGTTCCAGCGGCTCGGTTCCTGGCCGTTGATCGTGCAGCGCGGGAGCGGCTTCGATGCCGACGGTCGCGGATGCAGACAGAACGCCTCGGTTCTCCCTTGCCGAGGCGTTTTGTTTGTCTCTAGAGCCTTTCCCGACAAGGAAATGACCTTGTCGGATCAGAAAGGCTCCAGATCAATGTCTTGAGATGATCAGGTCGCCATGCCGCCAGCATGGCTACGGATTGCCGGGGGATGAGCCGGCCGCGGCGCCCCCCGGGCGGGGCTGCGACCTTCGGGGAAGGTCGCACCTGCTCATCCGTACCTGATCATTCCCGGTCGAAAATTGAGTAGGTGCGCAGTCCCCCGGACTGCGCAGCCATGCCCGGGGGGCATGGCGACCCACTCAATGGTTCCCACTTTTTCGGGAAGTGCTCTGCGTTGGATCCGAGGCTGCAGCAGCAGGCGCCGGCGCCGAAATGGGCCCCACCGGGAGAAGAAGGGAAAGTCCCGGCGAGGCCCGCTCTTGAGCCGCCCCCAGCTCCGAGTCCTTCTTAGCTATAGCATCAAATCTACCGTAGAAATACTGTATGCCGATCACGTGACTGAGGCCGGTGAGCCCTTTCGCTTCAGGATCCGCCACAAGGCTACCGCGCCGATCAGCATCCAGATCACGTTGAGAACCGCCGAAGGGAGCGCGCCATGGTACCAGCCGTTGACGATGAAGCCGGCTGCCCCGACGACGTTCATCGCTTGATACAGCGCCGACCGGCCATTGACCTTGCCCATCGACAGCAACAGGTAGGCAGCCAGAATCAGCAGCGCTCCCGCCCAGCCTGCGGTCTCGACCAGGACCAGCTGCGCGCTCAGGCGGCAAGCCTTCGAAGCACGTAGTGGAGAATTCCGCCGGCACGGAAATATTCGAGCTCGTTCAGCGTATCGATGCGGACGCGGGCGCGGAAGGCCAAGGTCGAGCCGTCGGCCCGAGTCACCTCGACGTCGATCTCCTGCCGGGGCTGGAGGGTCGCGACTCCAAGTATTGTGAACTGCTCGTCGCCGGTCAGGCCGAGGCTCTCCCGGTTCTCGCCGTTGAGGAACTGGAGCGGGAGAACGCCCATTCCGACCAGATTGGAGCGGTGGATGCGCTCATAAGTCTCGGCGATGACCGCGCGGACGCCGAGCAGGTTCGTGCCCTTCGCCGCCCAGTCGCGCGAGGAACCGGTGCCATATTCCTTCCCCGCGATCACCACGAGCGGCGTTCCGCTCGCCTTGTAGAGCATCGCCGCGTCGTAGATCGGCATCGTCTCGCCAGTGGGGACGTAGCGGGTGACGCCGCCTTCGATGCCGGGAGTCATCGCGTTTCTGATGCGGATGTTGGCGAAGGTGCCGCGCATCATGACTTCGTGGTTGCCACGGCGAGCGCCGTAGCTGTTGAAATCGGCGCGGCTGACCTGGTGCTCCGTCAGGTACTTGCCCGCAGGGCTGTCGAGCTTGATGGCGCCGGCAGGGCTGATGTGATCGGTGGTGATCGAGTCGCCGAAGATGGCGAGAGGCCGTGCGCCGATGATGTCGGTAAGCCCCGCGGCCGTCATCGACATGCCCTCGAAATAAGGCGGGTTCTGGATATAGGTGGAGCCTGCGGACCAGGCATAGGTGTCGCCGCCCGTGACGGCGATGGCCCGCCAGCGCTCGTCACCCTTGTAAACATCGGCATAGCGGGTGCGGAACATGTCGGCACCGACATGCTGGTCGATCAGCGACTGAACCTCCTGGTTGGTCGGCCAGATGTCGCGGAGGTAAACGTCCTCGCCGTTCTTGTCCTTGCCGATCGGGTCTTCGACCATGTCCTCGGTGACCGTGCCCTTGATCGCATAAGCCACGACGAGCGGCGGAGAGGCTAGGTAGTTGGCTCGGACATCGGGCGAGACGCGGCCCTCGAAATTGCGGTTGCCCGAGAGCACCGAGGCGGCGACGAGGTCGTTGGCGTGGATCGCGGCGGAGATCGGCTCGGGCAGAGGTCCGCTATTGCCGATGCAGGTGGTGCAGCCATAGCCGACGAGATCGAAGCCCAGCGCGTTCAAGTCGTCGGTGAGGCCTGCCTTGTTGAGGTAATCGGTGACGACCTGGCTTCCCGGCGCGAGGCTGGTCTTGACCCAGGGCTTGCTGGTCAGCCCCCGCTCGCGGGCCTTGCGTGCGACCAAGCCGGCGGCGATCAGTACCGATGGGTTCGAAGTGTTGGTGCAGCTGGTGATCGCAGCGATGACGACGTCGCCATGGCCGAGATCGGTGCCGTCGGCGGGATAGCGCTTCGCCACGTCCTCTCGCGCGCAGCCATATTCGGAGGCGAGGTTGGCGAGGAACTCCTCGTCGACCTTGGAGAGCAGCACCTTGTCCTGCGGGCGCTTCGGCCCGGCGAGCGATGGCTCAACGGACGACATGTCGAGATCGAGCGTGTCGGTGAAGATCGGCTCGTGCGCGGAGCCCGGCTCGAGCCAAAGACCCTGCTCCTTGGAATAAGCCTCGACGAGCGCGATCTCGTGCTCGGGCCGGCCGGTGAGGCGGAGATAATCGAGCGTCTTCGGATCGACCGGGAAGAACCCGCAGGTGGCGCCATATTCGGGGGCCATGTTGGCGATCGTGGCGCGGTCGGCGAGCGATAAGGCCGAAACGCCGGGGCCGAAGAATTCGACGAAGCGGCCGACCACGCCCTTCTTTCTCAGCATCTGGGTGACGGTGAGCACGAGGTCGGTGGCGGTGATGCCTTCCTTCAGGGTAGCGGTCAGTCGAAAGCCGACCACTTCGGGGATCAGCATCGACACCGGCTGGCCGAGCATCGCCGCTTCGGCCTCGATCCCCCCGACGCCCCAGCCGAGCACGCCCAGCCCGTTCACCATGGTGGTGTGGCTGTCGGTGCCGACGAGCGTGTCGAAATAGGCGACCTCCTGGCCGCCGCGGCGGTCTAGGTCGCTCCGGCGGTCGTGCGGGATGAATTCCTCTTCCGTGCGGCGATCGGAGGCGCTGCGGCTGGGGTCCGGCACTTCAGGCGAGGACCAAACCGTCCGCGCGATATGCTCGAGATTGACTTGGTGGCAGATGCCGGTTCCGGGCGGCACCACCTTGAAATTGTCGAATGCGGCCGATCCCCATTTGAGGAACTGGTAGCGCTCCATGTTGCGGCTATATTCGAGCTCGACATTCTGCTCGAACGCCTTGGGCGTGCCGAATTCGTCGACCATCACCGAATGGTCGATGACGAGATGGACGGGAACCTGCGGGTTGATCTTCTCAGGGTTTCCGCCGAGCTCTTTCATCGCATCGCGCATGGCGGCGAGATCAACGACTGCGGGAACGCCGGTGAAATCCTGCATCAGGACGCGCGCGGGCCGATACTGGATCTCCCGGCTGACGCTGCCCTTATTCTCCTGCCAGTCGACGATCGCCTGGATGTCCTCGCGAGTGACGGTTTTTCCATCCTCGAAGCGGAGCAGGTTTTCCAGCAGCACCTTCATCGAGAAGGGCAGGCGCGACACGTCGCCCACTGCGGCGGCGGCCTTGGCGAGCGAGTAATAAGCATAGGACCGGCCGCCGGCTTGGAGAGTGGAGCGTGTCTTGAGGCTGTCCTGGCCGACCGAGGTCATGCGTCACGTCCTTCCGCTATGCGTGGGCTCCACCGCCGATGGCGGGAGCCGGCGTTTTGTTTGGCTTGGCGCGGCCTGTAGCAAGCGCGGGCGAAGGGGGGAAGGGTCGGACTCACCCTGAACGCCTGCGGACAAGACCCGCAGCCGGCTTGATTTTACATAATGTTCCCAGTATGTTCTACTCTGATGCCGGAGCTACGACAAGGCTGAGACCTCATTCATCCCAGCAGGTCGCCTCAAAATGGAGGTAAATTCTATGTCGCAAGTCGGATTTGCCAACTACTCTTCTGAGCTTTTTGGGGGACTTGGTTTTGAACGACCAGGGGGAGTGTAGGCGTACGCAGACCGGGAGCCGCCTTGGCAGTTTGGCGCGCGCGCTCCACCGGGAGCGCCGGCTGCGCGACGATTTCTTGAGCGAGGGCCTGTTCGGCGAGCCCGCCTGGGACATTTTGCTCGACCTGTTCGCCTGCGAGGAGGAGGGCCGTTCGGTGCGCATCAGCAGCGCCTGCATCGGCGCTGCCGTTCCCGCCAGCACGGCGCTACGCTACCTCTCCGAAATGGAACGCCGGGGCCTGGTTGAACGCTGCCGCGACGAGGTCGATCGCCGCGGCCAATTTGTTCGGCTCAGCAAGGAAGCGCGCGAGCATATGGTGCGGCTGCTGGAGCGGATATCGGCGGCGCGGGAGGCGGGCGCGTCCGGGCTGTGACGCGCGGGACTGCTTCGGCCGCCGGGACGCGCGATAATTCTCGACCTTCCTGAGGACGCCGTTCAGATGTGAAAACGCTGGCCCGTCAGCTTCTAGGGGAGAGCCCTGGTGCGGGCTTCGGCGGTTCAGGGCCAGGCGGCTCTCACGCTGGCGGCGGCAGGCGGCGCATATTGGGCGAGCTGCTTGTCGTGGACGTCGGTGCAGGTGCCGTGCCAGCGGACGACGCGGCCCCTTTCGTCCCGCTCCGGCATGCCGAGGCTGAGCACCCAGCGGTACTTCCCTGAACGGTGGCGGAGCCGATATTGCGCCTCGAAGCGTGAGCCGGTCTCAACCGAGTGGTTCCACATGGTGAGGAAGTCAGGCCAGTCGTCAGGATGGACCAAAGCCGCCCTGGAACCGCCGCTGTCGAGCTGGCTGCTGCCGGTAAACTCGGTCCAGCGGCGGGAATAATGTGTGAAGGCCCCCTGCGAATCCGCGGACCAGGCCATTTGAGGCATGTGATCCAGAGTTTCCTTGAGCTCTTCCTCGCGAGCGCGGGAAACCGACATCGACGAGTGGAGAGCGAAATAGATTTTCCGGGTAATATCGACGAGGCCGAGGATGAAGATGACATTGATCCCGGCAAGGATGAGGC
>JALYGI010000229.1 GCA_030777185.1 Pseudomonadota bacterium | reverse complement strand
ATCTAGAGCACTTCCCGAAAAAGTGGGAACCATTGAGTGGGTCGCCATGCCCCCCGGGCATGGCTGCGCAGTCCGGGGGACTGCGCACCTAATCAATTTTCGGCCGGGAAGTGCTCCAGACATTGATCTGGAGCCTTTCTGATCCGACAAGGATCAGCAGGTCGCCATGTCCCCCGGACATGGCTGCGGCCTGCGGGGCAGGCCGCACCTGCTGATTCCGCCTGGTCGGGAAAGGCTCCAGGAAGCGAACCCAGCTTGCAGCGGCGACCTACCAGGATGCGCATTTCAAGCAAGCCGTTGCCGGACCAAGGCGGGCTTCAATGAGCAGTGCAGGGGAAACTCCCCCGGCCCTAAGCCGGGGGAGACGCCCATGTTACTGGGTCGACTGCTGGCCGGATCCCGTCGTCGGGGAAACGGCTTCCATCACCGCGTGACCGATGTTCGACGCGGCGGTTTCCTTGATTTCATTCACTTGCTGCCGGCCCGCATCCATCGCGCTCTGCGCGGCCTGCTTGGCCGTGTCGGTCAGCTTTTGGCCGACACCGCTGAGAGCTTCCGTCTCACGCTGCGTTTTCGGAAGCACCCACGCCAGGATGCCGCCAAGCGCGAGGCCGCCGACGATTGCCGAAACCGGATTCGTCTCGACCCGCTGTGACGTGCGCTGACCCGCACGGCTGGCGGTTTCCTTGGCGCTGCTGAAGGCGGCACTGGTCCGTTCGCGTGCCGCATTATAGGCCTCGGCCGCCCGGCTGGTGCCCGCACCGGCCCCGCGGGCGCCCGTGGATTTGCCACCCTGGGTATCACCGGTGCCGCTGTTGGTGGTCGCGCTTGTGTCGGTTGCAGTCGTACTCATGCAATTACTCCTTCATTCAACGATTTCTGCACCGTCGGAGCGGTGAGGTCATATTTTTCATGATCTTCCAGGTCGGCGTGGACGACGCCCTCATCCTCGCGGTTGCTCGAGAACAGCCGGGACGCGGCGCGCAACAGCGGAGCGCGAACAAGGAACAGGAGGATTCCGGCGGCGATGCCGGAAGCCGCCATCGGCCGTTCCTTGATCGCATGCAGCGTGCCATCGGCCATGCCGTTGACTGCGTGCAACGCATCGTCCGCCATCTCGCTGCTCTTGTCGCGCACTTCGCCCCAAGCATGTTCGGCCAGTGTTCCGGGCTTTAGCCGGTATTGCAGCGCGCCCACCGTCGAGGTGAGGCGCTTCTTGGCCTGTGCGGCTTGATACTGCGCCAGCTCCAGTTGCCGTGTGGCGGCCGTCGATTGCTTCTTCTTCTGGCTCATGCCCTCTGCTCCCCGCGCTTCAGGGCGGCTTTCTCCTCCGCATCGCCGCCCAGCGCGGACATCTTGTCCACGCCGTAGCGGATGAGGAGAAAGGCGACCCCTCCGCTGACGGCGAGCACGACCAGACCGCCGAGTACCGGGCCCATGAAGTCGGCAAGACCAATGACCAGGCCGACCAGGAAGGCGATCAATGCGGCATAGGCAAGCAGCCCTCCCGCAACCAGCGCCACGATACCGTTCTTCGCCTTGCCGGCGCGGTACGTCGCGATCTGCTTGTAGAGGTTGGCCTCTGCCGTAACGAAGGCGCGCCCATCGTCGACCAGCTGGTGAAACAGGTCGCCGATAGAGCTGTCCGCGGGATCATCCGCCCGCGGCGTCTGGACCCGCGCGTCCAAGGTCAGGCGCCCTTGCCGGAGGTGCCGCCGCCGGTGTCAGGCTCAAAATCGATGCTCCGCCCGCTCTCGGCGGTGAACTGGACATCATTGCCCTCGTCGAGCCCGGCCTTGACGAGACGCACCAGAGCGAAGCCAAGCACGGCCGCGGTGCCGATCGCGATCCCTGGGCTCTTGCGAACCACCGAGCGGCTGTCCTCGAGCAGCTCATCCACCGTCTTTCCCCGCAAATTCTGCGAAAGCGACGTGACGGCGCCGGCTGCGCGATGCGCATATTCGCCATATTGGCTGCCGAGCCGTTCGTCGATCGAGCGGGCCGCGTCGTTGATGACTTCGGCAAATTCGTCGAGAGCGCTAGTGGCCCGATCCTTGCCTTGGTCGGCATATTCGCGCGCCTTTGCCGTGGCCTGATCGGTCAGGCTGCTCACCTGGCTCTTGACGCCGCTGACGATCTTGTTGGCCGCTCCCTTGGCCGCCCCGCCACCGCCGCGGTTCGTCGAAGTGCCGCCGGTGTCATCGCCGCCGCTGCTGGCCACGAACGCACCGCCGGTGGCTCCTCCGGTCGTCGCCGCCGTGACGGCCGTGCTTCCGCCGGTGCCGCCCGTGTTGCCGCCCGTGCCGCCCGTCGTCGTGCCGGTGCCACCCGTCGTCGTGCTCGTGCCGCCGGTCGTCGTGCTGGTGCCGCCGCCGGTGGTACCCGCGCCAAGCGTCGTTCCGCCGCCGGCCCCGGTTCCGCCGCTGGAGCCGGTGCTCGCACCCGCGCCTGTGCCCGTCTCCATCGCGCCGCTGATGATGTGGTCCGTTCCTTCGGGCAATTCGGGATTGCGAGGGGGCATGGTTGTTCCTCCGTTACTAAACTGGGTTGGGTAATTTGCTCGACAAACACCTCTGGCGCGGCTTCCGTTCCGTTTCGGCAAAGGAAAGTTGCCCTGCCCAACCGAGCCCGATAAGCCGCCCTCACACCCAATATAGTTCATGACGAGGCCGTAACAATGACCGCTATTCTCGACCTTCATGCACGGCAGATCCTCGACAGCCGCGGCAATCCCACCGTGGAGGTTGAGGTGACGCTGGAAGACGGCAGCTTCGGCCGGGCTGCGGTGCCTTCCGGTGCCTCGACTGGCGCGCACGAGGCGGTCGAGAAGCGGGACGGCGACAAGGGCCGCTTTTTAGGAAAAGGGGTGACGCAGGCGGTGGAGGCGGTCCGTGGCGAAATCGCGCAGGCGATTGTCGGGATCGACGCGGAGGACCAGAGCGAGATCGACGCGTTGCTGATCGAGCTCGACGGTACGGAGAACAAGTCCCGCCTCGGTGCGAACGCGATCCTGGGCGTGAGCCTCGCCACGGCCAAGGCGGCGGCCGACGCGCGTGGGCTCCCGCTCTACCGCTATGTCGGCGGCGTCTCGGCGCAGCTGCTGCCGGTGCCGATGATGAACATCATCAATGGCGGCGAACATGCCGACAATGCGATCGACTTCCAGGAATTCATGGTAATGCCGGTGGGCGCGCAAAGCCTCGAGGAAGCGGTCCGGTGCGGCGCGGAGATCTTCCACACACTGAAGAAGGGCCTTTCCGAAGCGGGTCTGTCGACTGCGGTCGGTGATGAGGGCGGTTTCGCGCCGGCGCTCGGCCGCACGCGCGATGCGCTGGATTTCATCATGAAGTCGGTCGAGCAGGCCGGCTACCGGCCCGGTGACGACGTCGTGCTCGCGCTCGATTGCGCCGCCACTGAATATTACCGGGAGGGCGGCTACCGAATGGAAGGGGAGGGCCGCAGCTTCACCTCGGCCGAGATGGTCGATTACCTTGCCGAGCTTGCTCATGATTATCCGATCCTCTCGATCGAGGATGGAATGGCCGAAGATGATTGGGAGGGCTGGAAGCTGCTCACCCAGCGGCTCGGCGGAAAAGTCCAGCTGGTCGGCGACGATCTGTTCGTCACAAACTCGAAGCGGCTCGCCCGCGGCTTGGAGCAGGGCATCGCCAACTCCATCCTCATCAAGGTCAACCAGATCGGCACCCTGAGTGAGACTCTGGAAGCGGTCTCGATGGCGCAGCGGGCCGGCTATACCGC
>JALYGI010000228.1 GCA_030777185.1 Pseudomonadota bacterium | reverse complement strand
CGAAGGTAGTGAGAAAGAGCGCCGCCAGGAGCGGGAGTAGCAGTCGCATCGTGCGGTCCCTAGAGCCTTTCCCGCCAAGGCGGTATCGCCTTGTCGGATCAGAAAGGCTCCAGATCTATGTCTGGAGATGATCAGGTCGCCATGCCCCCGGCATGGCTACGGATTGCCGGGGGCAATCCGTACCTGATCATTCCCGGCCTAAAATTGAGTAGGTGCGCAGTCCCCCGGACTGCGCAGCCATGCCCAGGGGGCATGGCGACCTACTCAATGGTGCCCACTTTTTCGGGAAGTGCTCTAGCGGCCCAGCACTCCCAACACGCCGGCAAGGACAGGATCGCCGACTGAGGATGGGTTGGCCCTAATTGCCGCTTCCTCGCGGCCGATCGCCCGGTAGATGGCCTCGGCGCTCCGGGCCGCGACATGGCTCTGCAGCCCTGGGAAGTCGATGCCCGTGGCGACTTGCAGCGCGCGGCTGACGACGCCGTTGTCGAGCACTCGGAGCGCATTGCCGACGCCGGGGAAGATCGTGTCGACGATGGCGCTACCCATCCTGCGCTGGAGATAATCGGTCGCCGCCGTCGGGCCGCCGCGCACCAGCGACACGGCGTCGGTCACCGTCATGGTGCGGATTGTATCGTAGACGACCGGGGCTGCCGCCTCCGCCGCCCGCGAAGCCGCATTGTTCACCAGCCTCAGCAAGCGATCCTGCACCAGACCCACTCCGAGGAGTCCCGAAAGCGCGTTCGCTACCCGAGTGCCACCAAGCTGCGGCGGGACGGGTATCCGGGTGAGCTCGTCCGCGAAGAATCCGTTCTCCTGCAGCAGACTCGAAAATGCGCGTTGGGAGGAGATGGTGAGCAGCCGTCTGATGGCATCTTCGAAGCCGAAGCCGCCGAGGCCGGTGGCGCATCCTGGCAAGGCGAGGAGCGGAAGCGAAAGGCCGGCGCCGATCAGCGCACGGCGATTTAAGAAAGGGTCCAAATGCATCACTCCTTATAACAGGGCCGAAACCAGCAGGCGCAACGCGCTTCGCCGCGGGGCGTTCAATTGCGACCGACATTGTCTTTTGGCTCGTCAGACTCGATCTAGCGGCGGATGAACCGCGTTCGCGTCCTCCTCCTCAATGCTGCGCTTGGGCCGCTCGATTATCGAGTGCCGCAGGGGATGCAGGCCCAGCCGGGCTCGATCGTGGTCGCCCCGCTCGGACCGCGGCAGGAGACCGGCGTCGTCTGGGATGCTGAGCGGTTGGAAACGCAGGAGGTTGGCGACAACCGGCTCCGCCCGCTCCTCCAGGTCCACGACGTGCCGCCGCTCGCCGAACCGCTCCGCCGCCTGATCGACTGGACATCGGATTATTATCTGGCGCCGATCGGCGCCGTTCTCAGGATGACCCTGCCCTCGTCGAGCGCATTGGACGGCGCCCGCACGGTCACCGAATATCGGGCAACCGGACGCGTGCCTGAGCGGCTGACGCCGCAGCGGCAGCAGGCGCTCGACCGTATCGGCGAGCGGCAAGGGCTGGTGCGGGAACTCGCCTTGGCCGCTGACGTCTCCGACGGCGTGATCCGCGGCCTGGTAAAGGCGAGTGCGATCGAGGCCGTCGAGGTCTCCGTCGACGACCCCTTCCCCCGCCCGGATCCCGACTACCACCCGCCTCGCCTCGAAGGCGCCCAGCGCGCGGCCGCGCGCGAGTTCGTCACGGCGGTTCAGGCCGCGGAATTAGCGCCTTTCCTTCTCCACGGGGTAACCGGATCCGGCAAGACGGAAGTTTATTTCGAAGCCGTCGCCGAGGCCATACGGATGGGCCGGCAGACGCTCGTCCTGCTCCCGGAAATCGCGCTTACCGAGCCGTTCCTCAAGCGCTTCACCAGCCGCTTCGGCTGCGAGCCCGTCGCTTGGCATTCGGGCCTTCGGCAATCCCAGCGCCGCCGCGCCTGGCGCGCGATTGCTTGCGGAGATGCAAGGGTGGTGGTCGGCGCCCGCTCCGCACTGTTCCTTCCCTATCGCGATCTTGGGCTCATTGTCGTCGATGAAGCACACGAGACCAGCTTCAAGCAGGAGGAAGGCGTCCAGTATCACGCTCGCGACGTGGCGGTGATGAGGGCCAAGCTTGAAAAGGTGCCGGCGATCCTCGCCTCGGCGACGCCCGCGATCGAGACGCGCCACATGGCGGAGATCGGCGTCTACAAGGAGATGAAGCTGCCGGACCGGTTCGGGGTGGCCGAGATGCCCGACATCGCGGCGATCGATCTCACCCAGGATCCGCCGCCGCGTGGGCGCTGGCTTGCGCCGACCCTGGTCCGCGAGCTGGAAGCGAACCTGGAACGTGGCGAACAGTCGCTACTGTTCCTCAATCGCCGCGGTTACGCCCCGCTCACCCTCTGCCGCGCCTGCGGGCACCGCTTCCAATGCCCGAACTGCACCGCCTGGATGGTCGAGCATCGGCTGGTGAGCCGCCTCGCCTGCCACCATTGCGGGCACATGATGCCGCCGCCCCGCGCGTGCCCCGAATGCCAGGAAGTGGACAGCCTGGTGCCGGTCGGCCCCGGCGTCGAGCGGATCGCCGACGAGGTCCAGGCGCTCTTCCCCGATGCGCGTACCGCGATCGTCACCTCCGACACCATCTGGTCGCCCGCCAAGGCCGCGGAATTCGTCGGCCGCATGGAGGCGGGCGCGATCGACATCGTCGTCGGGACGCAGCTCGTCACCAAGGGCTATCATTTCCCGAACCTCACCCTGGTCGGGGTGGTCGACGCTGATCTCGGCCTTTCCGGCGGCGATCTCCGCGCGGCCGAGCGCAGCTTCCAGCAGATCAGCCAAGTCTCCGGCCGGGCCGGCCGCGGCGAGAAGCCCGGCCGCGTCCTTGTCCAGACGCACGAGCCCGCCGCCCCCGTGATCGCCGCGCTCGTCAGCGGTGATGCCGAAGGCTTTTACGAAGCCGAGACGGAGGCGCGGCGCGAAGCCGCCATGCCGCCCTTCGGCCGCCTTGCCGGCATCATCGTCTCATCGGAGGATCTCGGGGAAGCGACGGAGGCCGCCCGGCTCATCGGCCGCACCGCGCCGCGCGTCGAGAACATGGCCGTTTTCGGCCCCGCTCCCGCTCCGCTCGCTATGCTCCGCGGCCGGCACCGCCAGCGGCTCCTCGTCCACGCCTCCCGCTCGCTACCCGTCCAGGACATCATCCGCGACTGGCTCGGCAAGCTCGACTGGCCGCGCGGCGTTCGAGTGGCGGTCGACGTCGATCCTTATTCCTTCCTGTAACCCCCCGCAAAAGCGGCTGAGCAGCCAGCCCTAGATTACTGATCGAAATTATCCTGCGCTGGAAGGCTTCCAGCCGCCGCGCGAGAACGAGGAGCCGAAGCCCAGCTGACCTCAGCCTTTCTTCGCTTCTTCCCGCTCCAGCAGGCGCCGCTTGCGGGCGAGCCCATAAGCGAAGCCGCCGAGCGAGCCGTCGCCGCGGCGAGCCCGGTGGCAGGGAATGAGCACGGCCACATTGTTCGCGCCGCAAGCGCTACCCGCCGCCCTCGCAGCTCCCGGCTTCCCGGCCCTTGCCGCGAGGGCGGCATAACTGATGCTCTCCCCAGGCGGAATGCGGGAAAGCTCGCGCCACACCGCCGCCTGGAACGCAGTCCCGCGAAGGTCGAGCGGCAGATCGTGCGGCCGCTCCGGCGCATTCACCGCCGCGACGGTGCGCCTGACCAGATCGGCCATGGTCTCGGAGCCCTGCTCGATCCGGGCATGAGGAAAGCGCCGGCGGAGCTCCTCCTCGCCTTCGTCGAACGACAGGCGGCAGATGCCCTTCTCGGTCGCCGCCACCAGCATCTCGCCGAGGTCGGTGTTGGCCTTCGCCCAGTGGATCGTCTCGCCGCGCCCGCCGTCCCGCCAAATCGACGGCCTCATCCCAAGCCGCGCCTTGGCATCGGCGTAGAAGCGCCCAGGCCCTGAATAGCCCGCCTCGTAAATCGCATCGGTCACTCTTCCTTTCCTCTCAAGGCTCATCGCCATGCTCTTGGCACGCTTCGCTCGGGCAAATTCGGCCGGTGTCACCCCGGTGGCGCGCTTGAACAGACGATGGAAATGGTGGGGCGAGTAGCCGGCGGCCTGCGCTATGACGGTAAGCGAGACCGCCTCCTCGGCCCGCTCAATCAGTGCCAGCGCCCTTTCGATCGCCGCCGCCTCCCGCGTCACCTCGTCCGGCTTGCAGCGCAGGCAGGGGCGCAGTCCGGCTGCCGCGGCTTCGGT
>JALYGI010000227.1 GCA_030777185.1 Pseudomonadota bacterium | reverse complement strand
GTCCTTGATGAACCCGTGCTGCGAGGCGGCCTCAGCAGCGACCTTGGTGAGGATGAAGCGGCGGCCGCGGAGAATGTCCGCCGTGTGCGGGAGGTCGCGAAGCTCATGGCCGCGGCTGGCGTGCATGTGCTCGTCACGATCGATCCAGGTGAGGCGGAAGCACATCCTGGACGCCAGGTAGATGCAAGCCGGCAGGTCGAGGAAGGACCGGACGAGTGGGTAATCTGATTCTAGCGCCGAAGGCGGAGTGGATATGACGGTACGCGAAATCTTCTCGGACGCGGCGCTGAGCTTCGACCAGTGGCAGCATGTGCAGGAGCTCAGCCGGACGCTGACGCCGGCGCAGGCGCGGTGGGTCAGCGGCTATTTCGCCGGTCTGGACGCCGGGCTGCTGCGGCTGGCCCAGGGAGATGCTCCGCCTGCTCCATTGTTGCCCTCGGCGCCGGGCCGGACGCTTACCATCCTTTACGGCACCGAGACCGGAAACAGCACGGAGATCGCCCAGGCGCTCGCGGCTTCGGCGCGCGACAAGGGCCTCTCTCCCGAGCTGTTCGACATGTCTGCCTATAAGCCGCGTCGGCTGAAGGACGAGCAGGACGTGCTTATCATCGTCAGCACCTATGGCGAGGGAGACCCGCCGCAGCCGGCAGTAGGATTTTTCGAGTTCGTGGAAGGCTCGCGCGCTCCACGCCTCGAAGGGGTCCGTTTTGCCGTTCTGGCGCTCGGCGATTCCACCTATGAGAAATATTGCGAGGCCGGAAAGCGGCTGGACCGCCGGTTCGAGGAACTCGGGGCCGAGCGCCTGGAGCCTCGGCGCGACTGCGACATCGATTATGACGAGCCGGCCGCCGCCTGGTCGTTGCTGCTGGTCGAGCGTCTCGCGGCCGACCTGCCGCAAGCCGCAGCGGCTCCGACGATTGGTAGCCCCGTGTTCCCGCCCGCCGCCGCTCACGACAAGCGCAATCCTTTTGCCGCTACGATCCTCGAGAACATCCCGATCGTTGGCCGCAATTCGTCGAAGGAGACGCGGCATGTCGAGCTCGACATTTCGGGTTCCGGTCTCAGCTACGAGCCTGGCGATGCACTCGGAGTGGCTGCCTCCAACGAGCTGTCCGTCGTCAGCGATTTGCTGGGAGCTCTCGGTCTTTCCGCGGACGAAGCCGTCAGCGTGAAGGGGCAGCAGCGGTCGCTCGGCGAGGCGCTGGAGAAAAGCTACGAGATCATGGTGGCGACGCCGCGCTTCCTCGACCAGTGGGCCGAGCTGAGCGGGGCGGCCGAGCTCATTGAGCTGCGCGGCGAGGAGCGCGCGGCAGAGCGGCTCGCCTTCCTCAACACCCATCATGTGATCGACATCGTCCGCCGCTTCCCGCTCACCGGCCTCAAAGCGGAGGAGCTG
Organism: Pseudomonadota bacterium; assembly: GCA_030777185.1. Classification (GTDB taxonomy): domain Bacteria; phylum Pseudomonadota; class Alphaproteobacteria; order Sphingomonadales; family Sphingomonadaceae; genus Allosphingosinicella. The sequence continues at coordinate 662 of JALYGI010000227.1, read as the reverse complement.
CTCGCGGGCCTGCGTCCGCTCCAGCCGCGTCTGTATTCGATCGCATCAAGCCTGGCAGCCGTGCCGGACGAGGTGCATCTGACGCTCTCGCCGGTTCGCTATGACCTTCACGGCACGCGCCGGAACGGCGTCGCCTCTGCCCACCTTGCGGATCGCGGAATGCAGGGTGAGACCTTGCCGGTCTACGTGCAGAGCAACCCGCATTTCCGCCTCCCCGGCGACGACGTGCCAATCGTCATGATCGGCGCAGGCACCGGCATCGCTCCCTACCGCGCTTTCCTCCAGGAGCGGGAGGTTCGCGGCGCGAGCGGCCGCTCCTGGGTGTTCTTTGGAGAGCGGAATTTTCGCAGCGACTTCCTCTACCAGGCCGAGTGGCAGGAGCATCTGAAGAGCGGGCTCTTGACGCGTATGGATGTGGCCTTTTCGCGAGACAGGGCGGCCAAGGTCTACGTTCAGCACCGGATCCTGGAGCAGGCGGCCGAGCTCTACGCCTGGCTGGAGGAGGGCGCCCATCTCTACGTCTGTGGAGATGCTGCCAATATGGCGCCCGACGTTCACGATGCGCTGGTCTCGGTCATCGAGAATGAGGGGCGGATCAGCCGCGAGGCCGCCCAAGACTATGTGCTGAAGCTCACGACCGACCACCGCTACCAGCGCGACGT
>JALYGI010000226.1 GCA_030777185.1 Pseudomonadota bacterium | reverse complement strand
GGCTGGAAGCGACGTCGCCACGAACAAGCGCATGGCCGCGCTGCGGGGAATTCTGACCCGAATGGCGGCGAAGCTCCGCTGACGAAGAGAGAATTTGGAGGCGCATAGCTGCTTCGGGTGGCTGTCGCTTCGCAAGACAGTGACGCCAATCCGGAGGGAGGAACGCTGATGACGAAGCCTTTTGTCGGCCTTCTGTTGGCGGCCGCTCTCATCGGCGCCGCACCTCCGGGCCGGGTGAATGTCGGCGACCGGATCCTTCCCCCGCCGGTCCAGCCGGACAAGGCCCTCATGCCGTTCGTCAAGGTTTCGGCTCAGACCATCGCGTTGAGGCATGTTCGCATCATCGACGGCACCGGCGCCAAGCCCGTCGCTGACCGCACCGTGATCATCGAAGGCGGAAAGATAGCCGCCATTCTGGGGCCAAAGGCGAAGATCCCGAAGGGCGCAATGGTGTTCGACATGACCGGAAGGAGCCTGCTTCCGGGCCTCGTCGGCATGCACAACCACATGTACTACATCGCGCGTCCGGGCCTCGATGATGCGGGACATACGCACCCGCCCAGCCCGCTCGTGCCGCAAATGACCTTCAGCGCACCCCGGCTCTACCTTGCGGGCGGCGTCACCACCATCCGGACGACCGGGAGCGTCGAGCCCTATACCGACCTCAACGTCAAAGCCCGGATCGATGCCGGAATGCTCGCAGGGCCGCACATGGACGTGACGGGGCCTTATCTGGAGGGCCCCAACAGCGCCTTCATACAGATGCACCAGCTGAAGGATGCGGACCATGCACGGCGCATGGTCGCCTTCTGGGCGGATCAGGGCGCCACCTCGTTCAAGGCCTATATGAACATCAGCCGGGCCGGGCTTAAAGCGGCGATCGATGAAGCGCATCGTCGTGGATTGAAGGTCACGGGCCACCTCTGCTCCGTCACCTACCCGGAAGCGGCTGCGCTCGGGATCGACAATTTGGAGCATGGCTTTTGGGCCAACACCCAGAATGACCCTGGCAAGGAGCCGGATCGCTGCCCTGCCACAACCGGCGCACCGACCCTTGCTGCCATGGACCCCGACAGTGCCGAGGCTCGAGCTCTGATCAAGCAGCTCGTTGACGCGCGGGTCGCCATCACCTCGACTCTGCCGGTTTTTGAGCCGAGCTCGCCCGCCTACCGGCCGCTCGCCCCCCGCATGCTGGACATGCTCAGCCCGCAGGCCCGCGCGGATTACCTCACGCTGCGCCGGCTCGCCGCCGCCGCCCCGCCTGAACGCGCCGCCCGGCGCGCAAAGCTTTGGGCTAACGAGCTGAAGATGGAGCGCGCGTTCGTGGCGGCAGGCGGTCTATTGCTGGCTGGCCCGGACCCCACCGGTGCCGGCAACGTACTGCCGGGGTTCGGAGACCAGCGAGCGATCGAGCTCCTGGTCGAAGCCGGCTTCACCCCCCTCGAGGCGATCCGCATCGGGACGCTGAACGGCGCGACCTACCTCGGGCTCGAGGATCGCATCGGCTCGATCGCCCCGGGTAAGCATGCGGACCTCATCGTGGTGCGAGGAGACCCGTCACGGAACATCAGCGATATCGAAAATGTCGAAATCGTGTTCAAGGACGGTGTCGGCTATGACAGTGCGGCGCTGCTTGCTTCCGTCAAGGGACGCTACGGACAATATTAGAGATCCCGGTGGCCCTCGCCTGCCGGGATCCCGCGTTCTTCAGGGGTGAATCAACCCCTGCCGGGTTGCAATATTTGATACCCGAAATGGCGCGGAACTCGATGCTTTTTCCTGTGACGGCGGTATGATCGCGCGGCGCCGGATCACGGCCTTGCAAGCTTGCAGTTCCAACTCCCCCGCACGGACGCGTCGCGCCGGTTCCGGGCTGTTATTCGAGCCTCGGCTCCCCCGGCGGCAATTCGAGGCAATTCGCTGGTCATTGCGCCCAAGCCGACGCTGAGGCTCATCGCGTCTGCCCGGAAGAACGCACCGTCAGGGATGACGGGGCCCGCCGCGGGAAGCACAACCGCACCGCTCTCAAGACGAACCAGCGCCTGCTGCGGTGTGGCGAGGATCAAGACCCCGGCTGCGTTGGAGAAGGAGCAGACGGCGGACGCTTTGAACGGGCGGTCCGCATCACCGTCCTGCAGCGGAAGGAGCTCGGGCGCCCTTACGACAGCTTCGTTGTCCTTGATACCCGCGGCCTGCTCAACAGCCCGGGCCAGTTCTTCTTCAGACATGCGCTCAGCAGGCACCGACTGAGACTCGCAACCGGAGAGCGACGCCCATAAGAGCAGAGCGCAGTGCACCATCCGCCTGTTACTGTCCGAAAGCACCCGCCACCTCCGCGATCCCCAATAGCTCCAAGCTCCGCCTGTTGTCACCTTCGGCTGCGAGGGGCATCCGCGCTTTGGCAGCGACGAGGGCCTTACTGGCGTTGAAGCTCGAACAGGCCGGCAGCGACGTAGCCTCGAACAAGCGCATCGGCGCACTTCAAAGGGTCTCAAGCTGCGCGTCGCATTGCTTCGCAGCCGCTTCCTGGTGGCTATGTCTGAGTGCTTCTAGAAAGGTAGAACATCTGCGTCACCCGCGTTCGACAACTTCTCCAGCGCTGCTCGCATGAGGTGCTCGTTGATCGGTTCCTCAAAGCGACACCCGGCCATCCCGCCGAGTGACCACATGACTTTGGCCCGGACGGGCATACATCCCGGCAGCATCAGGGCGACGTCGGTGCCCACCAAAAGAGCTTTGCGCGTGCCGACTTTGAACCCGCGCTCTGCATAGTCTTTCATCACCGCCCGCTCCTCGGCTCCGCTCACGAGCAGGCTGCAAGGCACGTGACATGGATTACGCGAGGCGTCCCGATCATATAGCGCAGCACCTTTGTCCAATGATGGCCGGGAGTGCGACGATGGCCGAGGAGGTCTCATCTTCCACAATCTAAAGACCAGGGGTGATTGGAAGGTAAACGTTCAGCCCAGGGGTCGGGACGTAAAGCACTATGCGCCGGAAGGCCATGACGTCCGGTCGGTCCCTGGTCGAGGCTGACGCCAAAGGCTGACCGGCAGAAAGAACGCATCTTCTGCTATTCGCGCCGGGCGCAGAGCTTCAAGCGGCGGATCCTTCGGCAGGAGCAAGCTTGTCCTGCGTCCTGGTCTCGAAGTCGCTCGCATCGTGCCGCTCGTGGAGCTGGGTCGACGGGTCGCCCATGACCCGGTTCACCATGCGCCCGCGCTTCACCGCCGGGCGGGCGCCCAGCATCTCGGTCCAGCGCTGGACATTCTCGTAATTCTGCACCTGCAGGAACTCGCCCGCTTCGTAAAGCACACCTTTTGCAAGCGCGCCGTACCAGGGCCAAATCGCGATATCGGCGAGCGTATAATCGGGACCGGCGATAAATTCGCTGCTCGCCAGGCGCCGATCCAAGACATCGAGCTGCCGCTTCACCTCCATCGCGTAGCGGTTGATCGCATATTCGATCTTGATCGGCGCGTAAGCGTAGAAATGTCCGAAGCCGCCGCCGAGGAAGGGCGCGCTGCCCATTTGCCAGAAGAGCCAGGAGAGGCACTCCGCCCGGGCGGCGCCGCCGGTCGGCAGGAACTCGCCGAACTTCTCCGCCAGATACATCAGGATCGCTCCCGATTCGAATACTCGCAGCGGCTCCGGGCCGCTCCGGTCCATCAGCGCCGGAATCTTGGAATTCGGGTTCACTTCCACAAAACCGCTGCTGAACTGCTCGCCCTCGCTGATGCGGATCAGCCAGGCGTCATATTCGGCCCCGGCATGGCCGAGTTCCAGCAGCTCCTCGAGCATGATGGTGACCTTTACTCCGTTCGGAGTGCCGAGCGAGTAGAGCTGCAACGGATGCCTTCCGATCGGCAGTTCCTTGTCGTGCGTGGGTCCGGCGATTGGGCGGTTGATGTTGGCGAAGCGCCCGCCGCTTTCCTTGTCCCAGGTCCAGACCTTCGGCGGGGTATATTCTACGGTGTCGGTCATGCTTGCCCTTCGCAAAGAGGTGGCGGATCGCAGTTGGGGGGTCGTGGTTTCCAAACCAGAGGGAACAGCCGGTGTTCCCAGACGAATTGACACTTGCCCGATGCTTCATACGCCCATCAGCTGAAGTGGTTCGTTCCGTAGCGACGTTCAATCGGGGACGTGGCCGCTCATCTCGGGGCGGGCCATGAGCCGCGCCCGATGATCAGGCACAAGGAGCCGTCGAACTGCGGCTGCCGGCGGAGGTGGCCGTAGCGCCGGTCCCACGTTCCATCGGCTAGGTCGCGCGTCAGGTCGCGCACGAAGCGCTCGACCGCCGGTCGGGGAACGAAGCTCCATCCCGAGCAGGCGAGGCGCGCCCCTTCGTCCAGCAGGCGCTCGGGACGCCCGTAATATGCTTCGTTGAAGCCGTCGCGGCAGTGGAACGGGATCGGCACCGGCCTAATTTCGGCCATCCCGCCGAACGCGGCCACGAGCCGCTCGAGCCGCGGGTACCGCCCCGCCTCGGCAGCGGTGACCTCCGGCGCGTAGTGGTGGAGCCAGAAGCGGTCCAGCGCCTCTGGGTCGCAGGTCAGGATCACGACTGGGCCGCGCGTCACCCGCCGCATCTCGGCCAAGCCCTTCTCCAGGTCACGCCATTGGTGGATGGTGAAGGTCGCCATGCTGGCGTCGAACGCCCGATCCCGGAACGGCAGCGCCTCGGCCGTGGCGTCCGCGGCGGGGCTCAGCCACTGCGGGCGCTGGGAGCGCATGGAGGCGGACGGCTCGACCGCGGTCACCGCCCGGTCCGTCGGTTCGTAGGAGCCTGCGCCGGCGCCAACGTTGAGGACGGTTGACGCATCGCCGAGCGCGTCCAGGACCTGCATGGCAATGGCTGGCTCAGGCTGACGGTAGCGCGAGTAGCTGGTGCCGATCGCGCCGTAGTCGGCATCTCCCGCGCTGCCATCGGAGTGTCTGGTCACCATCGGCGTCCTCGCGCGGGTGGGTGGAGTTGATCCCTACCGATCTGCCATAACTAGGGTCCGTCTCCCAGGTGCTGGAACTCGGGTTCCGACGGCCGGCCGAACGGACCGCCGGCCGGGATGAGCTCGTGTGGGAGATCGAGCTCGCCGACCGGCTCCCCCGCAAGGATCCGCTTTGACAGCGGATATCAGGTGCGGGTCAGTGGTCGACGGGGCGAAATGGCACCACGAGGCAGTTTCCGCCGCCGGTTGCGACGAGACGACCGTCCGTAGTCCAGACGCGGCCCGTCGCGTGCACGATACCGGTGATGGCAACCTCGGACTCGGCGTCAAGCAGGAGCCAATCCGAGAGGATGGCCGCATCGTGAAATGCGATGGTGAGGTCAAGCGAGGGCCCTGCATAATCGGGTTCCCGATCGAGCATTCGCCAATGCGCTGCCCAAATATTCGCGTCGATCAGCACGGCGACCCGTCCGGCATTGGCGAAGATGTCGGCTGTCGCTGGATCGTGGCGAAATTGGTACCAGCGCTGGAGACGGCGGGTTCGCGGCCGCGGCCCTCCCGGCGCTCGAAACTCCACCGGTCGGCATTCGAGATTCGCCCAGAAGGTCACAAGTTCCCGTCCCAGACGGCTGAAATGAGACTCGAGTGTCTCCAGCTCGGCAGCGGCCGGCACATCGGGCATGGCGGGGCCGATCTCATGTGGGCCAAGGGCCCTAGATGTCGTCCAAATCTGCGCTTGGAAAAAGCATCGCTCCGATTGCCAAAGCGAGACATTTACCTGCGACGAGCCACCCGGCTTGCCGATATCGACACGTACGACGGCCTTTCCGCGCTCTGCCTTGGCCAGGAATTGGGCGCTCAGCGTTACGGGCCTGTGGCTTTCCGGCACCGAAAGGCCGGCGGCGCGCAAGGCGATCGCGGCGAGATAGCCGCCGGCAGGCCCCCAACCCTCCCATGCGGAATCGAGCTCGACCGCGAAGCCGTGATCGGCCGCGGTCAGCCGCGTTGCCTCCGTCAGCGTGCCCACATGTCGCTCCTAGACCTTGATCGGATCAGGCTGAATCAGCCTATCCGTGAATCAAGGTCTCAGCCATATGGAAAGGCCCTGATT
>JALYGI010000225.1 GCA_030777185.1 Pseudomonadota bacterium | reverse complement strand
GGGCTCGCCGCCGCGGGCGCGGCCCAGGCGAGAGCAAGCATCGTCATCCACCGTCGCGTCATTGTCGGCCTTTCATTGCCCATCTAGCCGCTCTCAGGCTAAGCGCCGAGCAACCCGCTTCGCAAGGACTCGATCAAATGAAATTCTTCGTCGACACCGCGAATATCGAAGACATCCGGGAGCTTGCCGAAACCGGGCTGCTCGACGGCGTGACCACCAACCCGTCGCTGATCCACAAGTCCGGCGGGCAATTCCTCGAGGTGGTCGCCGATATCTGCCGGGTGGTGAGCGGCCCTGTCTCCGCCGAAGTGGTTGCGACCGGCCATGCCGAGATGATGCGCGAAGCCGAGATCCTGCGGAAGATCGCCGACAATGTCACGATCAAGGTGCCGCTCACCATTGATGGCCTCAAGACCTGCAAGGCGCTGACGAGTGAGGGCACGATGGTGAACGTCACGCTCTGCTTCACTGCCAACCAGGCGCTGCTCGCAGCCAAGGCGGGGGCGACGTTTATCTCGCCCTTCGTCGGCCGGCACGACGATATTGGGTTCGACGGGATGGAAATCATTTCCGACATCCGGATCATCTACGACAATTATGATTTCGAGACGCAGATCCTGGTCGCCAGCATCCGCCATCCGGTGCACGTGCTCCAATCGGCTAAGATCGGCGCGGACGTGATCACCGCCCCGCCGGCCGTGATCCGGCAGCTGGTCAAGCACCCGCTCACCGACCGCGGTCTTGAAAGCTTCGCGGCCGATTGGGCCAAGACCGGGCAGACGATCGCCTGAGAGGCTGTTGGGGAAATGCGGTTCCGGCCCGCTCCCCCACCCAGCCTCCCCACGACAATATCATCACATCGGGAGGCTGGGTGGAGAGCGGGCTGGTGCCAAGCCCGTGAATTGCGCTCCTAAGCGCATTTTCAAACAGGCTCTGAGAGGCTTCGTTAACCTTTCGTGGCCTGATGCACACACACTGTCCCGCACGCGAACAGCGCGATCTTTGGCAGTCGCATCTTAACCCTATCCGGGTTAGGCTCTGCTCGAGATGGGGAAAGTCATCAACTTCGAGGACCGGGCGGTCGCGACTTTGCGCGCCAGGGTCGCAGCGGCGGAGGAGGCCAATCAGGACCTCATCGCCTTTGCGCGCGGCCATTCGGGCGCGGTCGCCTCGATCCACGAGGCGGTGCTGGCGGCGGTGGAAGCCGAGGGCTTCGATCACCTCATCCACATCGTCACGCAGGACTGGCCGCAGATCCTCGGCCTCGATGCGGTTGCCGTGGCGCTTTATGTCGGCGGCAAGGGCATGCGCGCCGATGCGTCCGGGCTGCAATTCGTCGATCCGCGCGTCATCGAGCGCTCGATTTCCGGCTTCGAAGGCGTGGTGCTCCGCGGCGTCGAACGCGGCCATCCCCTGTTCGGCCCCGCCTGCGATCTGATCCGCGCCGAAGCGCTCGTTCGGCTCGACAGCGAAACGCCGCTTCCCAAGGGCCTGCTCGCGCTGGGTCAGCGCGGCGAGCAGGGATTCGAGACCCGCCACGGCTCCGAGCTTCTCGTTTTCCTCGGCCGGGTTCTCACGCGCTGCATGGGCCGGTGGCTGATCCCTTAAGAGCCCGGTCCGGGGAACGGGGCGGCCTGATGCACCATCCAGCGGCCGCGATCGCGCTACGCTGGCAGGAGCATCTCACGCGCGACCGGCGTCGTTCGGTGCACACCGTGCGTGCCTACGGCGCCACCGCGCACCGGCTGATCGGCTTCCTCGGCCAGCATCTCGGCCAGCAGGTGGACAGCGCCGCCTTGAGGGATCTCACGTCCGCGGACCTGCGCGCGTTTCTCGCCAGCCGGCGTGCCGAGGGGCTCGGCAACAACAGCGCGGCGCGCGAACTTTCGGCGGTGCGCGGCTTCCTCGGCTTCGCCGCGCGTGAGGAGGCTAGAGCCACGAACATCCCGCGGATGAAGGGACCAAAGAAGCCGCGAAGCGTGCCGCGCCCGATCTCTCCCGCCGAGGCGGTTTCGCTCGCGCAGGATG
>JALYGI010000224.1 GCA_030777185.1 Pseudomonadota bacterium | reverse complement strand
CGGTCATCGGCATGTTCGGCAGCGAGAAGGTCGACAGCCGCAGCGATCCCGACGTGGTGGCCCGCGCGACGCACGAGCTTGCCGGCATCGACCTCACCGCCGAGCTGCCGAAGATCAAGGCGCCGCTCACGGTGGTTTACGCGACGCCCGCGCGCGGCGACTATGTCGATCCGGCCGAAATCACCCAAGGCTACCGTGCTGCTTATGCCCGCGCCCGCACCGCGAAATTGGTGCCGATCGCCAATAGCGGCCATATGATCATGTATGAGCAGCCCAGGGCTTTCCAGGCGGCGCTGAAGAGATTCCTCGCAGAGTGATTGTACCGCCACCCCGGCTGCTTCCATCGTAAGCAACGCCGCAGGCGGCATTTAAAGGGCCGCATGACGTCAGGGCGCGAGCACCGTGTCCACCGCGTCAGGCAGGACCTCCGGGTAATCGAGCGTATAGTGCAAGCCCCGGCTCTCCTGCCGCGTCAATGCGCAGCGCACGATCAGCCCTGAGACCTCGACGAGGTTACGCAGCTCGATCAGGTCCGGCGTCACTCGAAAATGCCCGTAATATTCCTCCGTCTCCTGCCGCAACAGCTCGACCCGGTTGAGCGCGCGCTCGAGCCGCTTGGTGGTCCGCACGATGCCGACATAGTCCCACATGAACCGCCGGATCTCCCGCCAATTATGGTGGACGACGACTTCCTCGTCGGAGTGGGTGACGCGGCTCTCGTCCCACGGCCGGATGGCAGGGGGAGGCGCCACCTCGCCCCAATGGTCGTTGATATGGCGCGCGGCGGCGAGGCCGAAGACGAGGCATTCCAGCACCGAATTGGAGGCGAGGCGGTTCGCGCCGTGCAGGCCCGACTGCGTCACCTCGCCCGCGGCATAGAGGCCCGGCACGTCGGTGCGGCCATGAAGATCAACGACCACCCCGCCGCACGTATAATGGGCGGCGGGGACGACCGGGATCGGCCCCTGCGTGATGTCGATGCCGATGTCGGGCTGGGCGAGCCGCTCGGCGATGGTCGGGAAATGGCTGCGGACGAAGCTTGGGTCGCGATGGCTGATGTCGAGGTGGACATAGTCGAGCCCGAGCCGTTTCAGCTCATGGTCGATCGCGCGGGCGACGATGTCACGGGGCGCAAGCTCGGCCCGCGGATCGAAATCCGGCATGAAGCGGTGCCCGGTGCCCGGGATCTTAAGCTGCCCGCCCTCGCCGCGCATTGCCTCGGTGATGAGGAAGTTCTTCACCTCGACATTGTAGAGGCAGGTCGGGTGGAACTGATTGAACTCCATGTTCGACACGCGGCAGCCTGCGCGCCAGGCCATGGCGATCCCGTCGCCCGTTGATCCGCGCGGGTTGGTCGAATAGAGCCAGGCCCGGCTCGCTCCGCCGGTGGCGAGGATCGTCGCACGCGCGGTGAACAGCGAGACGCCGCCGCCCTGCGCATCAACCGCGTAAACGCCCCATACCCGCTTTTCCGGGGATCCGTTGACGGCGTGGCGGCCGGTCACGAGATCGATCGCGGCCATGTTCGGTATGAGCGTGATGTTGGGGTGCTCGATCGCCGCCTTTTCAAGCGCCTGCTGGACGGCCCGGCCGGTCGCGTCCGCGACATGCACGATCCGCCGGTGGCTGTGCCCGCCCTCGCGCGTCAGGTGCCAGCGCTCCGATTCGCCCTTGTTGAACGGAACGCCGAGCTCCGCCAGCCGCTCGATCGCCGCTGGCGCATTCTCGACCACGAACTCCACCGAGCGCCTGTCGTTGAGCCCTGCGCCCGCGATCATCGTGTCTTCGATATGGCTTTCAAACGTGTCGCCCGGCTCCAGCACGGCAGCGATGCCGCCCTGCGCCCAGGCGGTCGATCCCGCCGAAATCTCACCCTTCGCCAGCACCCCCACCTTGAGGTGCGGCGCGATGTTCAGCGCGGCGCTGAGCCCCGCCGCGCCCGAGCCGATGACGAGGACGTCGAAGCTGAGTGCGCTCATTTCCTCCCCCTCCCCAGGCGAGAGCGGGTGGGACGTTCAGCCATTCGCGTTGGATGCGCGGGTGAGGTTCAGGAACACGTCCTCGAGATCCGCCTCGCGGGTCGACACATCGACGATGCCGAGTCCATCCCGCTGCAGCGCCGCCAGCACCTCGCCCGCATTCACCTTGTCCTTGCGATAGGTAATGGCAAGCGTCCGGTCCCGGACGATCTCGATCTTGTCGAAGCAGGAAGCGGCCGGCACTTGGCCGATGTCGCGGTCGACCACCACCTCCACCGCTTTTTCCTGCGCCATTCCGACCAGCGCCCGCGTCTCCTCGTTGGCGATGAGGCGGCCGTGATTGATGATCGCGATCCGATCGCACAATTGCTCGGCCTCTTCGAGATAATGGGTGGTGAGCACCACCGTCACGCCCTCGGCATTGAGGCTGCGCACATATTCCCAAAGCTGCTGGCGAAGCTCGATGTCCACGCCGGCGGTCG
>JALYGI010000223.1 GCA_030777185.1 Pseudomonadota bacterium | reverse complement strand
GCAACGGCTCCGGCGTTCACTGCATCAGGGATGAAGTCCTCGCCGTTGAAGACGGTGCCGCGAAAGGCGCCGAACACCGTGCCCGGCGCCACCTTCCGGTGATCGATGGCGAAGCCGGTGACCTGAGACTCGGAGGCGATCCCTGCCAGGTCCCCAAGGCGCATCGATCAATGTTCCTTCGCATCGCGGACGAAGGGCAGGACCTCCGAAAGATTGGCTTCGCGGCGATCGTCGGGCTGGACGCCGAGCACCGGGCCGATGCGGCTCACCACCTTGGAGATGACAGGGCCGACGTTCCAGGCGGCGGTGCGGAATCCGTAAGTTTCGGCAATACCCTTCGGCTCGTCGAGCATAGCGACAACCACATAGCGAGGGTCATCGATTGGGAAAACGCCCGCGAAGGTCGTCACGAGCAGCGAGCGGTTGTGATATTTTTCTGCCGAGCCCGTTTTACCACCGATCCGGTAACCCGGCGCATCGGCCTTCTTGCCGGTCCCGTGGGTGACCACGAGGCGGAGCAGAGCGCGCATCTTGTAGGACGTGTCTTCGCTGAACACGCGACGTCCCTGCGGGACCGGGTTGCCGGGACCGCGCTTCAGCATGGTCGCCGGCCGCCAGACGCCGCCGTTGAGCAGGGTCGCGTAGCCGCTTGCGAGATGGAGCGGGGTTACGGCGATGCCGTGGCCGAAGCCGACCGTCATCGTCGCAGCCTCTCCCCAGTTCGCACCCGGCGTCAGCGTGCGGCCGCGCTCCATGAGCTCGATCGAGATCTTCTCGAGGAATCCCATCTTGCGAAGATAGGCCTGCTGCCGAGCGGAGCCGAGCTGAGCGGCGATCTTCGCCGTGCCGACGTTCGAGCTCTCCTTCATGATCTCGGCAACCGAGCAGGGGCGGCCGAAAGGATGCGTATCCCCGATCGTGTGATTGCCGACTTTAACGCCTTTCGGGCAGTCGTACATCTGGCCCAGGCTCTTCACATGGCCGTCGTCCATCGCCATCGCGACGGTGAAGGGCTTGAAGGTGGAGCCGAGCTCGTAAACGCCGAGCGTCGCGCGATTGAACCGGGCTTCCATCGAGCCGCGGCCTGGCGCGTTCGGATTGAGCTCCGGAAGCGAGGTCATGGCGAGCACTTCGCCGGTCTTGATGTCCATCACCACGCCGGCGGCGCCGATGGCGCTGAACTTGGCCATGGCGGCGCCAAGCTCGGCTTCGAGCGCCTGCTGGACGCGAGCGTCCATGGAAAGCTGGACCGGAGTGCCGCGCATGTCGCGCTGCCTCAGACGCTGGTCGAAAGCGCGCTCGATCCCTGCTGCGCCACGGCCGTCGAGGTCGGTATAGCCGAGCACGTGGGCGGCAAGGCCCAAATTGGGATAGAGCCGGTCGGGCTCGCGATCGAACACGATCCCGGGCTCGCCGAGAGCGTTTACCGCTCCGATCAGCTCAGGCATGGCGCGGCGGCTCAGATAGGCGAAGGTCTTGCCCGATTTGAGGATCTGCAAATAGTCCGCCGCGCTGCGTTCGGGCATGAGCTCGGCGAGCTTCACGGCCAGCTCATTGGGGTCGCTCACCAGCTTGTTCGGGTGGACCGCAATGGCCCAAGCATCGATCGTCCGGGCAAGCGGAACGCCATTGCGATCGACGATGTCGCCGCGTTCGGGGATCAGCGGATCGCCGAGTGGCGCTACGGACCGATCCGTAGACACCTGAAGGTAGAGCAAACGAAAGACGATCAGGAAGGTGACGCCGGCGAAGACCAGCATCATCAGCATCAAGCGATGATAGGTGAGCGCCAGCGCCTGCTGGCGCTCGGCGGGAGCCCTGATCCTCCCCGGATTGATCGTCATCGCCGTCATTGACCGCCGGCACTTCCGTTCTTCTCGGACTTCGCGGCCTCGCCGATATCCCTCACGAGCTTGCTGCTGATGCCAACCGGCTTCTTCTTTGCGGGCTCTGCGGCCTTCTTCTCAGCCGATGCGACCCTGGTCGGCGCAGGAACCTTTTCGGCGGCAGCCAGCTTGGCTGGAGCGGGCACGCTCGGCTTTTCCACAGCCCTTTTCGACGCGAGGGCGGGTCTTTCCTCGCCTACCACCAGGCTCGCCTGATGAACGAGCGGCTGGGCGGCCTTAGGCGCCGCCGGGGCGGCAGCGTAGCGCACCGGCGCCTCGATCTTCGCCCGGACCGGCGGCGCGGCCGGGGCCGGAGCCGAGGCCATATGCACCACCGAGCGCTCCTCGATCGACTGATCGCGCTGGTCGAACCGGGCGAGGGTCAGCTCGTTGTCGAGGAACTGCGTAGAAGTCGGAGCGGAAAGCGCGAGCACATTCGCGTTCCAGCTTTCGAGCTGCTGCAGGCGCCCGCGCGTGCCGAGCTCGGTCTGAAGCGTTCGGATGTCCCGTTTGGCCGTGATGATGCTCCGCTCGAGCTTGGCGAGTTCGGCCCGCTCCGAAGCGACGTTCAGCGAAAGCATGTAGCAGCCGAGCGCCGCCGCGGCGACGCCCGCGACCAAACCGACGGGCTTGAAACCCCGAGCCATCATGAAGGCATTCCTTTGTACGCAAGAGACCATGGAGAAGCGGAGGTGCGGCGCGCGAGGCGAAGCGTCGCGGAACGCGCGCGGGGATTGGAACGAAGCTCGGCCTCGCCGGCGCGGACGGGCTTGGCGACCGCCTCGAAGCTGGGGGCCGGGCCGTCATTGGCCTGAACCGGAAGATGGCGCGAGGTAGCGGGGACCGCACCGCTACGCTCGCGCAGGAAACGCTTTACAACACGGTCCTCTAGGCTGTGGAAGGTGACAACAGCGAGACGGCCGCCCGCACGCAACACCAACTCGGCGGCTTCCAGCCCACCTTCCAACTCCTGAAGCTCTTCATTCAAATAGATGCGGATCGCCTGAAAGGTCCGCGTCGCAGGGTCCTTCTTCATGCCCGCATGATGGCCGAGCGCCTTTCGCACGATCTCGGCAAGCTGGCCGGTCCGCTCGATCGGCCGGGCGGCGACAATGGCGCGGGCGACTCGGCGAGACTTGGGCTCCTCACCATAATGGTAGAGGATTTCGGCGATCGTCTCTTCGGACGCCTCGTTGAGGAAGTCCGCGGCGCTTTGCCCTTCCTGGCTCATGCGCATGTCGAGCGGGCCGTCAGCCTGAAAGGAGAAGCCCCGCTCGGCGCGGTCGAGCTGCATCGAGGAGACGCCGATATCGAGCGTCACCCCGTCAACCGCGTCGATCCCGCGCTCGGCAAGTGCCGCGAGCCCGACGAGACGGCCCCGCTTCGCTCCTTCAAAAAGCGCTTCACCAGGCGATCCTCGAGGCTGTGGAAGGTCACTACCACGAGGCGGCCGCCGACCTTCAGCACATGCTCGGCAGCCTCGAGCCCGCCTTCGAGCTCCTGCAGCTCTTCGTTCAAGTGGATACGGATCGCCTGGAAGGTGCGGGTCGCCGGGTCCTTCTTCACGCCC